>NZ_JACJSH010000044.1:0-60379 GCF_014698055.1 Nostoc sp. FACHB-133 | reverse complement strand
ATACCCTTAAACGGCTGCCCATATACCTGTTACCGTGGTAGATACATTATGTGTATTTACTTATCTTTACACAATTTGGTTTTTTCACCCTGTCCTACTTACAAGATAAAGCGGCAAGAGAAGGCGTTACTTTCACCGTTGTGGGTACTTATGGTTATGCCCCAATGGAACAATTTGGTGGTCGAGCAGTTCCAGCTTCCGACCTCTATGCACTGGGTGCGACTCTGATTCATTTGCTCACTGGGACTTGCCCTTCTGATTTACCCCAGCAGGATTTGCGACTGCAATTTGCAGACCGAGTTAATCTCAGTCCTAGTTTTGTCAGTTGGCTACAAAAGTTGGTAGAACCTGCTCCCGAACAACGATTTACTGATGCCCGCCAAGCGCTAAATGCTCTCAAATCTGGTCTGGCTGTGAAATCTGCAAACAGAAGTCAGCTTTTACCACTAAGAGAAATAATTAACAATTCTGGATGCGGCATAAGTAATCAAAATGAAACAGTTCCAGAGGAAATTCTCGGTTGGAACTGGGGCGCATTTCTCATGCCTTGGTTGTGGATGTGGCCGAATCAGGTATGGTATGGGCTATTCTGTTTTGTACCACATGGTTGGTGGTTAATGGCGATCGCACTCGGTGCTAAAGGCAATGAATGGGCTTGGAAAAGTAGACAGTGGCGCAGTATTGAACAATTCAAAGCCCATCAAAGAGGCTGGGCGATCGCTGGTATTCTCATTGGAGCGCCTATTAGTATTATGCTGTGGGTTCGAGCGATCGCTTTGCTCAAAGCTGCATTTTAGTTGGGAATTGGGAATTGGGAATTGGGAATTGGGAATTGAGAATTGAGAATTGGGTAATAATCAATAGTCTTTCTTCCCCTGCTCCCCCTGCTCCCCTGCTCCCTGCTCCCTTCCCCCTTACCCTTCCCCTCCGCTTCTTTCTAACCGCTCACTTGCGATTCAACTACACCCACGGGACAAGAAACATTTGTCCCTCCTAAACCACAATACCCATTAGGATTTTTTGCCAGATATTGCTGATGGTAGGCTTCTGCGTAATAGAATTCCGGTGCATCTAAGATTTCTGTAGTAATCTTGCCATAACCTGCATCGTTGAGAGCTTGCTGATAAGCTTCCCGTGATGCTTCTGCTAGCTGCTTTTGGCTTTCAGAATATACATAAATTCCCGAACGGTATTGAGTGCCAGCATCATTACCTTGGCGCATCCCTTGGGTAGGATTGTGGCTTTCCCAAAAGACTTTGAGTAGTTCAGAATAACTAATTATTTTGGGATCAAACACCACCAGCACCACTTCATTGTGACCGGTTCGCCCACTACATACCTCTTCATAAGTTGGGTTGGGTGTGAATCCAGCAGCGTAACCCACTGCGGTGGTGTAAACTCCTTTAAGTTGCCAGAATTTGCGTTCTGCACCCCAAAAACAGCCCAAGCCAAAGATTGCCTTCTCTAATCCATCGGGATAAGGAGCTTTTAAAGGATTATTGTTGACATAATGAGCAGCAGGTACTGACATAGACTGCGCCCTTCCTGACAAAGCTTCTTCTGGTGTGGGCATAACTTGCTTTTTGCCAAATCCGAATAGTGCCATTGATTTTGACTCTGATATATATCTTTACCTTATTTCCTATTGTAAAGATTCTTGCGATCGCTTGGGGTTTTCTCTTAGCCCTGATCGGCTTGTATTGACCTTGTGGCGCTAGTTCATGTTATTCATCAATTATGAATACTTTTCAAGAGTAAGTAGTCGTCAGAAGTACTCATGGATAAAATACCAAAAATTGATCGTCAAAGGGAGCATCAAGCGAACGAACGTACTTTTCTAGCTTGGCTACGTACTTCTATTTCATTGATTGGTTTTGGTTTTGCTATTGCGCGATTTGGTATATTTCTGCAACAGCTGAATATTGCTATTACTCAACATGAAACTCCGGTAAATCCATTATCCAACTCGGAAAATTTGGGTGTTGCTTTGGTAGTTTTTGGAATTTTGGCTGTTGCATTAGCCGCGTGGCGATACAACCAAGTTTTCTGGCAAATTGAACGAGCAGATTATAAACCAAATAGGATCATCGTTTGGATAATGACTGGAGTAGTAATTGTTTTGGGGCTTTTCAGTATTCCTTTGCTCTTAAGGCGTGATAAAGTCCTTCCTCGCTCTCCTTTTCCGACTCAACCACAGTCTCGAAATTTCCAAAGATCAACCCCAAACTTCAATCTTAAAAAGGGGACAATTACTACTAAATACAAACAGATATATTACAACAATATTCCCGACTTGTTAAAAAAATTGGGGATATGAGTCTTACTTGGTAGTAGCCTCAGAAATAACCGTTACACAAGCATTGACTAAAGGTAATAACGGCCCTAGTTGCTCTTGTCCATTCACTGCTAAATCGCTGTGACACAAATAAACTCTCTCCGATACGCGAGACAGTAAATCTGTCAAAATCCTCCGCAGTCGTTCTTCTTCTGCCAATTTCTCATCTTCTGCTGTCCAAGGTTCGCCTAACCTGTCTTGCAAAAAAAACGGCGCACCAAATAACGTCGCTGCGCCACCTTTGGCCCAAAGAGGTGAACCAGCATCCAGCCAAAAATGCCAACGGTGCGATCGCCTGCTAGACCGATATTGAAATATAGTTGCTAAGGTGACGGCCTTTCTGGCTCCACCAATAGGGCGCACGGGGTAAGGGTTGGCGGTGATTGTACCACGTCGCAGTAATTGAATAAATTCGATAATAGTTGTGTGAGGCGTTGTCTCAACTGGGGCGATTTGTCGTAACCTGGTGTCAATTTCCCAGTAGTGTTGGGCGGTTTCTAATAATTCGCGCAATGCTGCTAGTTGTTCGTAGGGGAGATTGCTACCATTCCACAAAAAACGCTGAATTGCTCTGTCTAAAAGGGAAATGGGACTGGGAATTAACCGCAGTTCTTGTTGCGATCGCTGCTGTTCTAACCACTCCAATATCTCATTATAGGCTGTAGTAGCCGCATAGCCGATTCTATCCCAGCGCTCGAAGGCTGACACTGGTAGTAAGTTGGGGCGATCGGGATGAGGTACAAAGCAGTAATCTGCAATCAAACCAGCGCGTACCGGATCAATATTTGTAGAGACGCGATTCATCGCGTCTGTAGAGTTTTCTGGTGGTTGTTGTTTCCTGCTCAATACAACTAGCATTTCTGCCACAGCATCCCGATCTACGAGGCGACCCAAGCCGGGATAAACTAGTGCCAGCATGGTGAGTAAAGCGCGAATAACGGGCGAACTAATTAGGGGACGTTGGTCATTGAGCGATTCTACCTGGATGTTTTGTTTGACGAGGATTTCTACTAGAGTATAACGAGCGATCGCATCTAAACCTGGTGCAATAATCGCTACTTCTTCTGCTTGTACTTGCTGCGATTGGATAGCATCAGCAATTACCTCTGCTGTTTGTCGCAATAGTTGAGCGCGGGAGGTTGTTTGAATAGAATGTACAATCTCAGGTAAACTCACCAACACCATTGGTTCTGTGACTAATTCCACTATCTGTTTAGCTTGTTCTCCCAGAGACTCTGGAGGCGGCTCGCTTAAGATTTCTACCCGACAACGCTTTGCTAACCCTTCTAGATATTTGGGATCTGCTCCTAATCCCAATCGCACTGCACCGTCGGGATTGTAGCTAAACGCGCCGATCGCGCCTCGATCTAATAGCAATTCAAACAAAAGACGCGCTACGCTAGGATAATCGTCAACATCATCTGCCAATACTGCTTGATAGCGTTTAGTTAGGTGCTGTTGGTAGTTGCGATCGCTTAATAAATATTGACTATAGAGTTCGGTAATAATGCCATAAGTTAGTAACCCCCTCTCTAAACACCAGTTACGCCAATTAATAAGCAAAGATGCCAAAAATTCCGGCTCTAAAGTTGTAGTATTTTCCCCCAGACCCCTTGTCAAAATCTGGGCAATATCTTCGCAATGTACACCACTGTAAGCAGCTAATTGCAATAAGTCTAAAATGCGACGCACCAAGCGCGACTCATTCACTCCCGCAACTCGTAAAATTTCTTCGTCTAATTGCGAACGCCAGAGTTTGGTTGCTAACTCTTGTTCCGTTTCTGGCCGCAACCTTACCGGAAACTGGGCCTTCAGGTTCAACGAGTTAATTAGCAACGGCCAAAATAAAATAACTTCATCCTGGAAAAAGCCTAGCGGTGTCTTGGCACGCACTGGATATTTCCCTAATGTGGATGTAACAATGATATCTCCCAACTCTCGGCGATTATCATCATTAGCAGCTAAGACTAAAACTCCTGGCTCTGTTTGTTTAAGATATAAAAATTCAGGTATGCGCTCGCCCTTTTTAGGTGCTTCCTTATTAGTATAAAATAATTCGGTATGCTGCTTCTCAGGTTGTACCCAACTACAAAATTGCTCTACCAAGCGAGCCGTCTTACCAGTGCGACTAGTGCCAAAAATCCAAACCGAATGAGAAACCACAAACTTTCTCCTTGTAGATTTGCTAATATACCTCGTGGGTTAACTTAAGGTTAAGAATCACCAAATAATGCTGGATGATTGTTTCCAATGAAAAATTCTGTTTTTAGCCAAAAAATCTATTCTTTTTTACTTGCTGCTTATCGATGGTACTTACAGACTCCTGAACGTTCTTTACATGAAGCTTACGATGCAGCATTAAAGATTAAGGAAATAGAAGATAAGCATTTCAGTGGTAATAAAATAGACATTGGTTCAGCCACGTACAGTAACAGCGTGATGGATTATTTTGAGTCAGACCTCAACAAGCTTTTAAAAATTGCTAAGATGCGGCTGACAGAGTTTAGAGCAAGCCGTTGGTTTCTAAATGAAGAGAATCAAAAAGCTGCTCAGAAAGCAGGTATAGAACATCCCAGTCCTTCTGTGGTTTTGGAAAAGCTAAACTTTATCGATCAAGTTATATCCAAATACACCATAAGTTCCGATCAAATAACTTCTAACGCTTTAGCAGTCAAACCTCCAAATCTACCAATTAACTCTGCCATATCTGACGACAAATTGCTGCTCGTCAATACTCCAACGTTACCACCCAAAATACCAACTCAAGACTCGGAGAAAAAACCAAAACCCAAGGGTAAAGTAGATACAACAGGCGTTCTACCCCGTTCTATTTTAAGTACTATCACTCGTCTGCAAGTCGAATTAGATCCTAATTCTGAAAAAGAAGTAATTCAGAATTTTCGTCAAACTCAAAGAAGAACAATAATATCTATCAGGTTTATTTTACTATTAATTATCATACCACTTTTGACGCATCAGATAGCAAAAGCTTTCGTCGTCGGGCCATCTGTTGAGCATTTTAGAAGTAGCGATCAGATGCAGATATTTATCAACTCAGAAATGGAAGAAGAAGCTCTTGAAAAATTAGAAAGATTTGAAGAAAAGCTCAAGTTTGAAAATCTCATTATAAATGCTCCTCCACTGTCGCCTGAACAGATGGAAGCTAAAATGGCAGATAAGGCTGTAGAGCTTGCTGAAGAATTTCGTCACGAAAGCTCTAATGCGATCAAAAATGTTTTTGCAGATATGTTCTCGGTTGGTGCTTTTATCTGGCTTTTGCTTGTTAGCAAGTCTTCTATTGCTGTAGTCAAAGATTTCTTTGATAATATCGTCTATGGACTTAGTGATAGTGCCAAGGCATTTATCATCATTTTGTTTACTGACATATTTGTAGGTTTCCACTCTCCTCATGGCTGGGAAGTACTTCTAGAAGGTGTATCGCGTCATTGGGGATTACCAGCAAATCGAGATTTTATTTTCTTATTTATTGCTACATTCCCAGTGATTTTAGATACCATTTTCAAATATTGGATATTCCGATATTTGAACCGGATATCGCCTTCGGCAGTTGCGACTTATCGTAATATGAATGAATAAGTTATTGGGAATGGGGCATTGGGCATTGGGCATGGCACAGAGAATGACTAATGACTCTCGCTTTGCGGTTTGGTTTTTGAATTTGAGCGAAGTGGGATAATCTCAAAAATTTTGAATTTTGATGAAAAAGACACTTGCTGAGTTAGGAAAGTTTAGCAAATTTATCGCTATTGGCTTACCTGTGGTTTTGTCGATTTTTCTAGTGCGGATGCAATCTTTGGCGCATCAAGAACTCAGTCCGTCAGAATGTCGGTTGAAAAAGTGGGATATACCAGTTTCCTTGACTGGTGAAAACCAAAATGTACTTCCACAAAAGCAAAAAGCACCATTAATTCAGAGACTACCAATTACTTGTTGTCAAAGTGATACATCTTGCTTGGATGAACTTCTCTATGGAGAAATACCAGACAAAAAGGCGCTATTGAGCGCGATCGCTCGGAGTCTCCAATACTTGGAAACGGCTAATGCTGCAACTGCTTATCAGAACTACCAGGTAACTGGGATTACACGCGATCGCGTCTTCAAAAGCTTGAAAAGATTCCGCGAACTCGTCTTGACAACTAATTCTGCAACAGAATTACATCAAGCCATCGAGCGAGAATTTGTTCTTTACCAGTCAGTCGGTAAAGATAACCAAGGTTCTGTTTTATTCACCGCCTATTATGAACCGATTTACGCAGCCAGTCGCGTCCCTACACCAGAATATCGCTATCCTGTTTATCGATTACCTCCTGATTTAAACTCTTGGCCTAAGCCGCATCCGACACGAGAGGAGTTAGAAGGAGCAGATGGTTTACAAGGCGCAAAAGGGAAATTACGAGGATTAGAGTTGTTTTGGTTTCGCGATCGCCTCGAACCCTATTTAGCTCAAATTCAAGGTTCGGCGCGACTTCAGCTTCCCGATGGGACTCAGACTGCGATCGGCTATGCTGGGAATAATGCTTATAACTACAAAAGCATTGGGCGAGAATTAGCGAATGATGGCAAATTACCGTTAGAAGGGATGACTATGCCAATTATTCTCGACTATTTTCAAAAGCATCCCCAAGAATTAAATATTTATATTCCGCGCGATCGCAGTTTTGTTTTTTTCCAAGAAAATCACGGTGAACCAGCTCAAGGTTCGATCAACGTACCCCTAACAGCAGAGCGTTCCATCGCTACAGATAAATCTCTTATGCCTCCTGGTGCTTTAGCGTTGATTCGCGCTTCTATTCCTTTCGCTAATCCTACCGGAAAACTGGAGGAGCGTATCATTAGCCGCTATGTTCTTGACCAAGATACTGGTGGCGCAATTAAAGGTGCAGGTAGGGTAGATTATTTTTTAGGTACCGGTAAATTAGCAGGCGATCGCGCTGGTGTCACAGTCAGCAATGGACAATTATTTTATCTACTACTCAAGTCCAAGAATTAAACCCACTCGCATTTTCATACTAAGAATCCCGACTTCTCTAAAAAAGCCGGGATTCTTGGCATTAATGAAACGCTTGGGATAATTACGAATTACAAATTACGAATTACGAATTACGAATTACGCTTCTATATCCATATCACCATCATCATCGTCATGATCGTAAGGGATATCATCAAGGTCGATCATTTCTGAAATTTCTTCTACTTCATTTAGATACTCAGATTCTTGATGTTCACGCTCAATTAGACGACCAGTTGACTTTAGCCATTCCAAAAGAATAAATTCATTACTTGTACGAATTACAGGCGCTCGTTGGTTACGAGGTTCTTCACGCAAAGGACTAATAGGCATAAAAAAGACTCACTTTGAATTATGGATCACTGTACAAAAACAAAAAAATTGTACATTTAAGGTTAAAAGGCTCGTTAAGCAAGACTTTTATGAACAAATGAAATACGAACTATTGAGTTTTTTATTCTCTTTGTCCGTCTACTTACTTACCATTAAAATGTCTTTGCGTCAGCCTTAATCATAAATCTTAAAGCGGACACAATCTCACAAAGCATTTGGTACCTTGGCGAGAGTTTCATACATATCAGAGGGTAATGCAGACAATCTGTTCGCTACTGCGACTGCATCAGCTAAGTTGCTAAATTGACACCGGACAATCTCTTGTCCATTTCCAGAAGGAAATCGCTTTCTGGCTTTGTTAGATACAGCACAAATAATCGCTAAAGCTTTGGCGAACCCATCTTTTGTTAAGATTGTTTCTTGAGCGAACCCTTCAACAGGGATAAGACAAACCTCAAACCGATAGCCAGGTCTGGGAGAAACGGCTATATCGATATAAGGTTTATCTTCTTTTCTGATTCTGCGTAAATATTTGGCTGTGGAATTAGTATCGTGCAAATCAGTCCCAAGGGCGTAAGTAAAGAAACAATCTTCTGTGAGAGACTCAGGACGGGTAATTATATCCGTTGGCATAAGTTTAAGTACTATCCGTATGTTATCTGCGTTTGTGACACACTAAACTTGTCCGTTCTTTTTAGCATATTTTTTGAAAGTGAGAGGTATTAGTTTCACGCCAGGTATTGCAATACAGTTCTACTCACTAAAAATTTCAATTTTTGCAATCCTTAAAGACTTTCATCTTTAAAGGATAAATTTGCAATATAAACTGACAAAAAACACCTCCAGAAGCAAAGTTTGTGGAGATTTAGATTCGGAGAGGTGTCTACATAGTCAGTTACATGACCGAAAATATTTCTCAACTATTTTATCATAACATAGTTGACGGTTGAACTTTTTTCAACTATATCTGACCCATAGATGCAAGGTCAACAACAGCATTAAGTTGTATTCAATTCCGATTTTTAGATAATTAAAGACACAGAAGATGAATAGTTAGTGCGATCGCATCATCTCTATCTAAGAATCCGAATAAATTATTTACAGGACTGTTACTGAACCCATTGAGTGGGTTGGCAATAGCTGAGAGAATTAGTGGTATAACATAATCTGCAAAAGTATTCCCATCTTTTACCAGTGGGATACTGTAGCCACTACGTTGCAAACTTACTCAACTTGTAACAAGTATGTCGTAAATTGTAATATACAAGAAAAAGATAACACCTCACAAAACGGTTACTTGGAGGAATAAAATGTTTTCTATAGAACTTGTAACTACGCGTTCAAGTATTGGCTCGCGTTTCTACTGAATTCCCCAGCTTCTAATTGAGGCAAAAGCACTGAGATAGAAAGAGTTTAGGAGAACTATGGCAGTTATGGTTTAAAGCTTGAAACCTAGTTTCTCAAACCACGCATACTTACCTTATTAAACTAAAATTAATATTTTATTAATTTAAATTAATAATAGTTTGTATATAATGTAAGACTTTACTGCGAACTTCATCATTCCATTACAAATAAATGTTCAATCATGTTAAGTTCTAAGTAAGCGTAAAATTTTAGACAACCAACACTCAAGTACACCATAGGAAAATTAGCAAATGTCTAGACAAAGTTCTCACAAGAGAAACTTTTTCAAAGCTTTAACTGGTAGCGCAGTCAAAGGATCTCATAAGTTAAGACTGGGACTGGAATCCAGCTTGATTATTTTGGTGGAATCTGTTCCTTTTTTGATTGCTTGTGCTGTACTTATAAGCGTTATCAGTCTAAAAAGTCCTATCCTGCTCTTTTGTTTACTCGTTGGTAGTTTAATTGCAGTCATCACCCAGCAAATTGGGCAGCAGGTAAATTTACCAAAGCGATCGCTAATATTATTGCAAATTATAGCAGCAGCCATCATCCTGAGTTTTTACTGGTTAGACTGTTTTGCAGGCCCCGCACAAGCACAGTTTTTCGGGGAAGCTGAAAAGTTTTTCAAAAAAACCTTAAGTGATGGTTCAACAACTAATAGTGGTGGTAGCAACACAGCTGTAAGTTTGATATTTAATGTGTTGCGGGCGATTTACTTACTATATATTGCAATCTCCCTGGTTGGTGTGATCAACGCAGTGCGTAAAGATGAAGATTGGCAAAGCATAGCCAGAACTCCCCTATTAGTCGTTGTTGCTGTTACTATTGCTGATGTACTCACACGCTTTGTAATTGGCGATAGCAGTAAATAATTCAGATATTTCAAATGTCTCAAGAGCGGGAACAAGAATTTCGTCCAGTTAATCAGGTTCTGGGAAGCCAACCTTCTCTAGGGCCCATCCCTGCCGATCAAATTCTTCCTTGGACGGTGATTGCCTTAGCCTCCTACTTTATTATCAATGGAATTTTTGGGGGTCTTTTCCAAGAAGAGTTTCAAAAATGGTTGTGGACAGTACTAATGACTGGTTGGGGAATAGGAACCTGGTGGATTTTAACTGGTGGTAGGAGTTGGAGTTTTTTAAGTAAATTTATTGGCGTTCCCGCTTGGACAAGAGGCTTTGCTCGTTATCAAAGCTTACTGGAAGTTAACCATGAAGCAAAAAATCGGAAAACAAAGCGTCGGCATCGCCGGAAACGAAAGTAGATTAACACCATTTGAAGATGCCTTACACTTGGCGACAATGTTACGTGTCGCCTTAAATGGACGCGATATTGGCGCGTACCTTTTGACAAAAGGCACTCAAAAAGATCGGTTTTGCTTTGTTTTTGGTTTTGACTGTAAGGGAATTCATACTACTTTAAGACCCGAACAAATCGATACACTTTTTAATAACATTGAAGCTGGATTAAAAGATATCCCTAGCGGTGAAAGAATGACGCTGCATTTGGGATCTTTTAGTTCCGACAAAGAGCGCCAAAAGGAATTAGCATCACTAATCAAAAATGCGCCATCACGAGATATCAAATACTTGTTGATGGCAGAGAGAGCCAGAGTCAAAGAACTGACTGTTTCTGGTGTTAGAAAACCAAAATTTTTGCGGATTTATGTCACTTACACCATTGAATCTAACTCACAACATGCAGATGATTGGATAGAGAAGCTTTTAGTCAAAGCTGAATCATGGTGGTTGAAATTCAAAGGTGAACTCTCAGAAGTAGAAAATCAGCGCATCGAAACTCTAATCACAAATGCTTACAAGCAGGGTTTTCTGCGCTGGGAACAGATTTTATCTAACCAAATGGGATTGGATATTAAACCTTTGACAGCAGATGAACTATGGAAAGAGGTCTGGAAAAGGTTTAATGATACAGAGGCAATAGAGATTCCTCAGTTGATGACATTAGATGAACAAGGATTGCACGAGCAAGCTAATTCAGATTTAGCTAGTACTAAATTGCTCATAGACAATATCCACGGCACAACTTTGCTAATGGAATCTAGCGTACCTTGTGCCGATCGCCGTTGGGTTAATGTTAACAATCGTTATATTGGCGCACTGTCATTTCTTGAAAAACCCGGAGGTTGGCCAAATAAATCTTCCCAACTGCGCTATTTATGGGAACTGTTGGCCAGAGAAAGAGTTGTAGATACAGAGATTTTTTGTGAATTGACTGCCGCAAATCCAGCAATGGTAAAAACGACTTTGCAACGAGTGCTGAAGCAGTCAAACATGACAACAATCATGGCTCAAGAAAAAAGTAAAACCATTGATGTCAACGCTCAATTAAAGTTGAAGAAATCGGTAGCGGCGCAAGAACAATTATTTGAAGGTGCAGTTCCGATTTATACGAGTATTGCTATTTTGGTACATCGTCCAACAGTCGAAAAATTAGATGAGGCAACAAGGTATATTGAAAACTGTTTTCAACGTCCAGCAAGGGTAATTAGGGAAACTGAATATGCTTGGAAAATTTGGCTGCAAACTCTACCGATAGTTTGGGAAGGTTTATTAGCAACACCATTTAACCGTCGCCAGCTATATCTAACCAGTGAAGTTCCCGGATTAATGCCTTTAGTTTTAACTAAACGGGGTGATAAAGAAGGCTTTGAATTGATTGCCGAAGAAGGCGGAACACCCGTACATTTAGATTTGTTTAATCAACACAAAAATTTAGCTTTGTTTGCGACAACTCGTGCTGGTAAATCGGTATTAGTATCAGGGATTTTAACTCAGGCTTTGGCGCATGGCATTCCTGTAGTGGCGTTAGATTTCCCTAAACCTGATGGTACATCAACTTTTACAGACTATACAGAGTTTATGGAGGGGAATGGAGCCTATTTTGATATTTCCAAACAATCAAATAACTTATTTGAACAGCCAGATTTGCGATCGCTAGAACCAGAACAACAGCGCGATCGCTTTAACGATTATACTGCCTTCCTAGAATCAGCTTTAATGACAATGGTTTTAGGATCGTCTACTGAAAGTCAAATTTTATCGCAAACAGTGCGATCGCTGCTCAATCTAGCTTTAGAAGCCTTCTTTACAGATGAAGGCATCAAAGAGCGATATCGACAGGCGATGATGGCAGGATTCGGCACTCTGGCTTGGCAGAAAACCCCTACCTTAAAAGATTTTCTTTATTTCTGCTCGCCAGAATACTTGCAGCTAGATTCTTTAAGTGGCAGAGTAGAAGACGCTCTGAGTCAAATTCAACTACGCTTGCGGTTTTGGCTCTCTAGCCGAGTGGGACAAGCTATTTCTGCACCATCTAGCTTTCCTACTGATGCACAACTGTTAGTTTTTGCTCTGAGAAACTTATCGGATAGTGAAGATGCAGCCGTACTATCTTTGAGTGCCTATTCAGCAGCATTACGACGGGCATTAAGTAGTCCAGCTTCTATATTCTTTATTGATGAAGCACCAATTTTATTTGAATTCGAGCAAATCTCTGACTTAGTTGGCAGAATTTGTGCCAACGGTGCTAAAGCAGGTATCAGAGTCATCTTATCAGGACAAGATCCTGATACCATTGCCAAATCTAAAGCTGCATCTAAAATTTTGCAAAACTTGACAACACGATTGATTGGAAGGATTCAACCAGTTGCAGTGGATAGTTTTGCAGATATCTTAAAATATCCCCGCAACATTATTTCTCGTAATGCTTCAGAAAGCTTTTTTCCCCGCAAAGAAGGTGTCTATAGCCAATGGCTATTAGATGATAACGGTATTTATACATTCTGTCGTTATTATCCAGGTTATGAACAATTGGCAGCAGTTGCTAATAACCCCTCTGAACAAACTGCCCGCAGTAAAATAATGCAACTCCACAACAATAAATATGAAGCAATTTCTGCCTTTGCACGTCAGTTAGTGGCTACTTTACGTAGTAGTTAATCGTGGAGTTTATCATGAGCAAATACCTGATTAGGGGATGGACATCTCGGTCGCCTGTAAGCAAAGGCAGACAAGATATTCACCCCAAAGATATAGTTACACATTTAACTTAGTTAGGGCGCTCATATTGCCCAACCCACAAGAATTTAATTTTGTTTTGCAACTTTCTTGTAAATCAAATCTTACTTACAGCAAACTTAATTGCATCTACCTTTTTTAGGTACAGAAATATGAGAAAAACTACCATTTTTACTTTGACATTGCTATCTTTGGCAATCCTACCAGCAATGGCACAAATTCAGACGGGCGCATTAGGTCAGGTTTGGACTGATTTTCAATCATATTCCACAGATTTGCAAAACTACCTTCAATATAATCTGAGCGACAACTTAAAGCCTGTAGAAGTACAGAGTCAAAATGCTCTGAGTAATGCCAGAGGAGAATTGAATATACCTAACCCTGTTATCGCTGGACAGAGAGTTCGTGATAATTTGATTCTCTACTCTTCTAATTCCGACTCAAGAGGGGGTCGCTTTGAGAATAATTCAGCAGTGCGGGGAAATTTAATTAGTAATGAACTCAATCGTGTAATTACCCGTGGAGTAGCGGTAGGGATTCTTGGTGAAAAGGGACAAATTCGGACAAAATCAAAATTAGAAAATACAGAGAGAAGTCTGCAAGATATTGCCGGATCAAATGATGCCGATAATCAGATTAATAGCTTTAAGAATAAATTAGAGAGTACTGGTATTGATACAGCTGCTAAACAGGTTATAAGTATTGCCGACAACTTACTAGGTCAGGGCTTATTAGCATTGTTAACTACTAACCAAGAAACCATTAAAATCCAACAGGAACAATCGAAAATCGTAGCTGAAACATTTGCCCAGACATTACAGAATAATCAGTCTTTGCAATACTCGAATTTAAACTTGGCAAATATTTCTCAGCAGGCAGAAGAGACAAATCGCGCTCGGAGAGTAGAAACATCTACAGAAGCTGCACGACTTTTGCGAGCAACTTCTCAACTAGATTTGTTTGGCAGAAAGCTTAATAATTGAAATTTAAAATTGAAAAATTTCAATTCTTCTGATTCTAGAAAATACTTTTTTTAAAAGACAGTTACTTAACTGAACATGCAACTTGCTATTCAACAAATTTTTGCCCAAGTAGGCATTGATGAGATTCTTGATAATGGTGCTGCAACCTCTCAAAGTATTGCCGAAGGTTGGGATAAGCAATGGCTAGATTTATTACAAAATAACACCAGTAATAACTTGTATGGAGCGCTGACAAATCTGGGTATTTTTTTTGCGGTAGGAACCCTGTTGTTTTTCATGATACAATTCCTCAAAGACTTACTATCCTATGAATATACCCGTCCCATATCAGCTTTAATTTGGCCTTTTATTGTGGTGATTCTCTTAAGTAATTCAGCCAATGGAAGTATTCTTTCTAATCTGACACTAGGAGTGCGAAATTTTCTAAACACTGTGAATCAGCAAGTTGTGGTATCAGCAGATGCAGACAAAATGTACCAGCAAGCACTGAATATGAGTGTTGCCGAAGAAGTAGCTGGCTCTTTGCTGCGTCCATGTCAATCACTGACCGGCGAACAACAAAGTCAATGCTTTGTCAAAGCTGCCGAAAAAGTTAACATTCTTTGGCAAAAATATAGAGATATATATGGAAATAAAAATTGGATAATTAGACTACAAACTAAGGTAGATAACATTAGATATGGCACTGGAATTGTATCAGAAACCTCATTTAATTCTTTATTAGGTTCTACAGTCCAAACGAGTATCAAAAACTTTTTAGTCTCGTTACAATATGCCTTCCAGAATTTGATAGAAGCTACGATGTTGCTGATAGCAGCATTAGGACCAATAGCTGTAGGTGGGTCTTTACTACCTGTAGCGGGGAAACCAATCTTCGCATGGCTGACTGGATTTTTATCTATTGGAATTGCCAAGATTTCATTCAATATTATTGCGGTGCTGACTGCCGCAGTTATTGTCAATGGGCCAGGTCAAGATGCTAATGTTGATCCAGATTTAATGTGGTTCATTATTTTTCTAGGAATTTTAGCACCACTTTTATCCTTACTTGTAGCTGCGGCTGGCGGTTTTGCAGTCTTCAGTGCTATTAGCAATACGGCTTCTTTAGTGAAGGAGAGGATATAAGCAACTCAAAATTTCTAAAGAAGAATCTATCTAAATATTGGCTACTTTCCTAACTGCCGACTATACACAAATCATCATATATAATGGCTGAAGTTTTTTGCAGGAGGAGATGAATAAATGGTGCGTCTACTAGAAAACAGACAAAGAACGGGAAGTGTTTTGACCATTTTTGCGATCGCGTCCTTCAGTTTACATGTATTAGTTTTACTTTTATTCATATTTCAAGGGCTAAATATTCGCCAACTCAGTCTGAGAAAACCTCCCAACTTTGTGCAATTAATAGATGGTAAACCAGTACGCAATATTGATGATTTAGCAAGAGAACCAGAAGCAATCCGCCGATTCATCAGCAAAACGATGATATCAATGTTTACCTGGTCAGGAACCTTACCACCACAAAATATCGAAGAAGTTGCAAATCCTAAATCAGATTTAGGAATTCTAATTAGAACACCCCAAGGTAGTAGCCAAAAAATTAGTACTAGCACTTGGATAGCAAGTTTTGCCTTATCAGAAGACTTTCGCAAAGGTTTCTTAAGCACAGTTGCAGAAATGACCCCGCCAGAAGTTTTCTCGGAAAATCCTAACCAGGTTATGACATCACAATTAATTATTAAGCGAGTGTATCCACCAAAACAAATTGCACCAGGTAAATGGCGAGTGGGGATGGTAGCCGACTTAATTCAAAAAAATCGAGTTGGTGGTGAAAAAATCGTCACTCCTTTTAACAAAGATTTTCTTGTCCGTGCAGTAGATTATTTTGGTAATCCCCAAGCCGATAATGGCACAGACTTGCAAAAAGCAATTTATAGTGTCCGCACTGATAAACTAGAAATTTATGAAATTCGTAATTTATGTTTGCTAGATGGGTATAACAACCTTAACGAAGATAATTTAAAGCAATGTAGGGCCGGATAAACCTCTGATAGCTTTATCAAATAAGAGATTTTTAATTCCCCGACTCATAGTTCAATTTATATAATCAATTATTAATGCAATTACTTAAACCAGAAAATAAGAGAAATAGCCCATTACCACTCTTGGCAGTAGGAACATTTGGTTTACATGTATTAACCTTGCTTTTACTAATATTTCATGGGTCTATGTTACAACAGTTAAGTCGGCAACTTACACCTCAAAGTTTGGTACAACTTGTTGATGGCCGCACTATAACAGTAGACGCTCAACCAAATTTAGAGCGACAGCCAGAGGCTATTCGGCGCTTTGTGGCTGAAACGATGAGCTTAATGCTTAACTGGTCACAACAACAACCACCTACACAGGTCTGGGAAATTACTTCTCAACTGGTAGCTGATGATTTTAAACAAAAACTTAAATCAGAAATTACTAATTTAAATCCAGATAGTCAATTTGAAAATGTTAGTAGAGGAACTGAGAATGTATTAGTCATCCAAAAAATTTCTCAACCAACAGAAATCAGTAAGGGAAACTGGAAAGTAGAGATGTTTGCCAATCAATTAATTTTTAGCGGTTATGATAGGTTGGGAAAATCAGTTTCGTTTAATAAACAAATTTTAGTTAGAGCAATAGATGAACCAGCAACTTCACTACCCAATGCGCCACTACCGACGCACTTCGCAGCTTACCGCCTTGGTGAAGCCAGATTAGAAATTTATAATGTCTGTGAAATCCAAGATAAAAATTGTTCTGGAAATCCCAACTAAGCTTTACCATGACTCGATACTCAATTCCTGCCCAAACGCCTCCTCAAAATGGATTTGCTCTAACTACCGACGATCGCCAACCAGAAGTAGAATCTTTTGATTGGGAATCACGGATATCAAGGTTGGTCGGCTTAGAAGAAGAATCTTTTTCTGGCGATCCTCAAGGATCGGAAGACTCTGCAATGCCGCAAGAGTCTCCTTATCAACCACAAGAAGTTCAGACTAAGCAACCCCTCTCATCTAACCCCTTTGCAAAATTAGGCTTGGTAGGGGCTGCTACTTTAGTGATCGTTTTGGTGGGTGGTGTGTTTTTGTCCCAGTTGATGGGTACCAGCAATCAGAAGCCAAAAAATATTGTTTCCCCACCGGTACGTGAGCAACCAATTAATGAATCGACCTCTCAACAGCTAGCAGTCGAAGTAGATACTCTGAAAACGAAATTAGCCCTGACTGAACAAGCACAGTTGGTAAGAGCCGCCCAACAACAACTCAGAATTGCCAAATCAACGCCTAAAGTAGCCTTACGAGAACCATCAATTTCTTCTAGAGGTACACAGAAAGTGATCCCAACACCCCCACCAATAGCTTACGCACCTCGAACAGTGACAGTTGAGCGCATTGTTAAAGTACCTGCTTCTCAACTGCCAGTTGTGAAGCCAAATACTCAACCCGTAGTTAATATCACTCCACCAGCTCCACCAAACCCATTTGAAGAGTGGACAAAATTATCAAAGTTAGGTAGCTACGGTCAAGTAAATGCCAACGAGCAACCTAATAACACGGTAGCTGCTTCTGAACCTCCAAACAATCCACAGCCGCAGCAACAAACACCAAACCCCAATCCTGAGCAAACTCCACAACAGCAAACTCCTGCTCCTCTAGTCAGTCAAGCGCAACAGCAGGGACAAAAATCTGTAGCAGTAGGAAGTAGTGCCAAAGCTGTGTTGGCGACGGCAATATTTGGGGAAACTACCAAGTCAAACGGTGGCGGTGGTGATACAGGTGAACAGAAAAACGTATTTGTGGTTCGATTGAAAGAACCGCTAAAATCTACCGATGGTGCGATCGCTCTACCTGCAAATACCGAATTCCTAGCTGAAATTAGCTCCCTCTCCGAACAAGGTCTTTTGCAGATGAACGTAGTCAAAGTTGTCTCGCAAAATGATGGCAATCCGATAGAACGAAGCTTACCTAACAATGCAATTATTATTCGCGCTACCCAAGGTAAACCTTTAATCGCAAATAAATTTCCCAGTCAAGGTTCGTCCATAGCATCGATGGATTTAGGACTATTCGTTTTGGGAGGTATTGGCAAAGCAGCAGAGTTAATAAATCGTAGTGATACTGAACTGCAACCACTTACTTCACAAACTACCGTTGACGGCAACACCAGTAGCAGCACAACTCTTACTACTGTCACTAAAAACAGACGCGATATCGCAGCCGGGGTTGTGGAAGGTGGTTTGAACTCTGTAGTCCCCCAAATTGCCCAACGTAATCAACAGGCGATCGCCCAAATGTCACAGCAAACGAATATTTGGTTTTTGCCAGCCGGTACAAATATTGAAATATACGTTAATCAAGTAACCCAGTTTTAAGAGGTAGGATTGATACCAATTTTAAATTTGCATTGGGTAATGGTAACTAAGTAATTAGTTTTCTTGCCATCTTCCCTATTTTCACCTGTTCTATCAATCTCCTAATTTGCAACCATGATAAAGAATACTAACTTGTCAGGAAATAGCTCACATAATTCTTATTTCCTACCTCTAGCTTCCTTAATTTTCTCGGTTGCTATGTTATTGTTGGTAGGACGTGCTGGTGCTAATAATGCTGTTCTACGTTCCATATTTTCCTGTCAAGCGCAGGGTTTAGGTGGACTAATACCTACAATTAAGATTTGGTATCAACAAGGAACAAACTTAAGTTTTATTCCATCTGGAGAAGTAATTAAAAAAGTTTGGTTAAATGATCCATCACAGGTAACTCTAGATTTTGATGGCCCTGTATGTATGCAGTTTGGTCAAGAAGCTAATACTAATATAGGAGATTGTAAAAACTCCGCAGCAAATGTAATTCAACTCAGACGAATTAAAAAGCTGAAAATTCCTGGACTTCCTCTTACTAAGAATACACTTTTAACAGTTGTTACCGAAGCGCAAGGTAGAAATAAGTTATATACTTTTCGAGTGATATATGGAACAGATAATCCTGAGTATCACACTTTAGCAATTTTTTCCGATCCTTCTGGTCAAGAAGGAGCTTGTGCGAAAGTTCCACGATAAACTTCAAAAGTAGCACTCAACAACGACTGAAGTTTAGTTTTAACAAAAAGTGCTGATCCTTACGGATATCTGCATTGTGGCTTTCTAAAATTCTTGCTTTAATAGACATCTCCGAAAAAGTAGAGACGTAGCAATGCTACGTCTCTACAAGGTTTCTGGGTAACGCATATTTAATTTCTGGAGATGTCTAATGGGCAACTCTAAAAAAAGAGAGGGTACAAGGGTTCCATACAATTTAGAACCGCTATACACCACCATTAGGGTAAAGAATCATGAATGAGAAGGGTTGTATTTCAATCAATCGAAAAACGCTATAACTTAACCATATTGGCTTAAGTTAAGTTGGCACAATAAAATCAAACTATGTAAATAAAAATTAACTAGGCTAAAACCTTTATACCTATTGCCTTTTGCCTTTTGCCTTTTGCCTAATCCAAACGACAATTATTTACGCCCAACTTACTTAATCAGGCATTGTAAGCCGACATCTTTATAATTCTTCAGATAAAAATCAAGCAGAAATTAAAAATCTGTGTAATTATAAAGAAAAGCTTAAGAGGTTACAGACTCATGGTGACTGCGAAAATGATGCAACAGCTTTGGGCTGTAATCGAGTCTACCCAGGTCAACACCCTGCTCCATTTTGACGATGCTGCTTTAGTACAATTACTCCTCCAGCAGTTAAAAGCGAAGCAGGTTCTTGATGCCCAGGCAGATAGCAGCCTCAATACTTATATAAAATCTAAACTGCCTCTCATTCGTGATACGGCTGAAGGTCGGTTATCCTTCGGGCAAGGCGGCAATCATTAGCGCGAGAAATCGATTGCTTAATGCCAAGCATACGCTCAGAGTTGAAACAGTTGAATATTATGAATCACTGGCTAGTAATCGCCCTAGTAGCTTATCTAATTGGAGCCGCAATAGAAGGGGTGAGTACAGCCAGCCAGCTATCTCGTTCAGTGCCAGAACTAGCTAAAAGTACACAACAAGCTCACCCTTCAGAGTCTGCCACTGGAACCAATTCGACTTGGCGAGTTGTGGCCGCTATCGCTTCAGTAAGTATCTGTGGAGCTTTTTTCTGGCCTTGCCGCCTCATCCACCGTTTAATGAAAGGGAACGTTAATTCATAAACTTAAACCTGGCTGAAGCTGGGGACAAAATATATCTATTTGCGGTTGGTAAATTATGTAGTTTGTTCTGGTGCCGCTACATTTTGCCCAATTTTTGGCTCGGTACCAGCAAACAGTCGTTCAATATTAGTGCGATGGCGCAAAATTACATATAATCCACCGGCAATCCCAAACAGAATATAGGGTAACGGTTGGTGCAAAATTACCATGAAAATGGAAACAGCGATCGCACCTACAATTGAACTTAAAGAGACAATCCGCGATATCGCCACAACGATGGCAAACACACCGGCTGTTGCTAAACCTACCTGCCAACTCATGGCCAATAAAATCCCCAAGCTGATAGCAACAGATTTACCACCGCTAAAGCCCAAAAAAATCGATTTACTATGTCCCAGAATGGCAGCTAACCCAGCTAAAATTACTACCCACGGTTGCCACACTTGTGCATCTACCGTTGCAGGGATAAAATTTTGACTAGAGGCAAACTTGAATAACCAGTAAACTAGAGCGATCGCTAATACTCCTTTTAAGGAATCAAGTATTAAAACGAATGCTCCTGGCCCTTTCCCCAAGGTTCTTAGCACATTAGTTGCGCCGGTGGAACCTGAACCAACTTCCCGAATATCGATACCCTTTAACTTCTTCACAGCAATATACCCAGTGGGAAAGGAACCCAGCAGGTAAGCTATAAGCACTATTACGCCGCACAGACTTAACCAGATAGCCATAATAAAGTTTAAAAATCTAGAGAAATATCTCTTAATACCATTCTTGAAAGAAGATGCACCTACAGGAATTACACAGAAATAAATACTAGAGAGGCAATTCATTAATTGCCCCTACGTAAATAAAGTTCAGTCTCACATAGAATTGGTATGCCCAATGCCCAATGACCAATGACCAATGACCAATGAACAATAACTAATTAAAAGTCATCATCATAGTTTCTCACGGTTTTGGGGTCAGGAGCAAAGGCTAACCACAGAGGAAATTGCAGCAGTGACAAACTGATTTGCTCTTCTGAATCGTCAATGATAATAAAGGGCAGTTGATTGGCTTTCGTCAATCGGTCTGCTTTCTGAGCGAGAGCATCAGAAGCCTCAAATAATACTACACCCCGGTCTGGTCCAAAATCTGGGCGACCGATTCCCAGACAGTCTTGCAAGCCGCGCCGCCATTCACCTAATCGCTCTGGTGTATTAGCTAAGACTAAAGTACGAATGCGATCGCCATACAGCTTGTGTAATATCGAAATTGCAGCTGAGGCAATCAGAATATTCTGTAAGCGGCTACCCATTGTCCGCAAACCACCCCGTCCCCCTTGGGTAAAAAACCAATTCGAGACTCGCTCTGCATGGATTGGTTCAAAGGTTCGGCGTAGTTGCCATGCTGGGCCGTAATAATCTGGTTTATTGCGGTATTGGTCAATTAGGCGGCGAATTTGCTTTGTAGTATCTTGAAACTGCTGTTGGGCAAATTGCGGTATTCCAGGTTGGGATTCAACAGGTTTAGCTTCTTTTACAGCTGGTTTTTCTCGTTCCACCACACTTGGTGTTAGTTGCAACTGTTCGGCAGCAACGGCTAAATCCTGTAAGCTACCCGTGAGATAGTCTTTAAAACCCTGCACCCGAATTGCCAAGTCTTGGGATGTACCAGCAAAAGTGGTTCGCATCTCGTTGCGGATACGTTCTTGACGGCGTTCTAGTTGTTCTACAGAAATTTGTAGGGTTTGTTTGCGTTGTTCTAACTGTACCAACGACTCTTGCACAAGTCGTCCCAGTGAGGTTTGAGTTTCACTCACTTGTACCTGAAGGTTTTTGTAAGAAGCTTGCAGCTTAACTATTTCTTCCTTGAGGGCTGCTTCAGCCTTTTGCAACTCTGCTACTCGCTGCTCTGCTTCTGCATATAATGAATGATTTTCTGATTCTATTTCTGACCCCAGTGCGGTATTTTCTGGTTCCGACTGCGCTACAAACTCGCCATTTGAATTTTCTGTTAGCTCTACTGTAGTATCTACCACTTCTGCATTGGAGATGAGTGGCTCAAAAGTTGCGTAGTTTTCTGATGAGCTAACGCCTCCTGTTTCTCCCACTGACTCAACAGATGGATTGACTGGAGGTTCAACTGCATTGTTTTGCTCTTCTTTTTCTGCCAACCGCTCATCAATTGGTTCTGGGGTTTGAGATGCCTCTGGGTTCATAAACAATAGTGTAATTCCTATGACGCGAATAAATAGCTTTCAGAAATATTACAATTAACCTGCCATAAAAGTCCTGAGTCACAAGGGCTGAGTTATGAGTTGAGAGCAAAATGACTCAGCACTTGTGGCACTCAGCACTAAATACGCGGACAACGTTGTTCTAAGCAAGTTCTCAAGGTGTTGGGGTCAAATAAAATCGGCAAAAAGTGAATACTTTTAATTTCTTTAAAGTAAAACAAAATGGGGACTCCATTCCAGAAGATCCGCCAGTTTTGCCATTCCTGGTAAGGAAAGCGCCGAATCAATTTTTCATTTCTGTAAATATCTAAGTCGGTAACGGTAAATTGCAAACGCAGCGTTAACGCCTGAAACATGAGGAATAAGCCAAACAGTGTGAAAACAGCGCCTATCCACGGTTGTACCAACAGTAGTGGAATAGCGGTAATCACCAACACTATAGGTATATTGTAACTAGGCTTGAGTTCCACAGTTGATGTGGAGTTAGGAGCAAATGAACTGGTCACAGTTTTAAATCCTGCTTTATTAGTAAACATATCTCTTATTTTAGAAGTCAGAAGTAGAGACGCGATTAATTGTGTCTCTACAAGAGTGAGGAGTTTTAACTCATCACTCCTAACTCCTAAATACTCACTTCTCACTTTTATAAGCCTTTCAAAAATGCACTGCCAAGTCCTTGAAACATTAACCAAGAAAGAAAGAAGTTGCTAACAAATATAATTAGCAAGGCAGTCACAACAGCAGTTGTGGTTGACTGTCCTACTCCTTTGGCTCCTCCTGTTGTCGTCAATCCCCAGCTGCAACCAATTACGGCGATTAAAATCCCAAAGCAACACGCCTTAAGCATGGCGCTAATAATATCCCAGATCCCAAGAAAGTTACGGGCTGAGTCTAGAAATACGGTATCAGACAGGTTGTAGACATTTGTCGCAATTACGAATCCTCCGAACATCCCTGTTATCAAAGACAGGAGGGTTAAAATTGGTAGCATTAAACAGCAAGCAATAACGCGGGGAATAACCAGATAATCGATTGGATCTGTTTTTAACATCAACATGGCATCGATTTGTTCTGTTACGCGCATGGTACCGATTTCGGCTGCAAAGGCAGAACCGACTCGCCCTGCCAAAACCACTGCCGTCAACACGGGAGAGAGTTCTCGTGTCAAGGCTATAGAAAGCACCCCCCCGATAATGTTTCCTGCACCAAAGTTGATAAATTCTCGTGCCACTTGAATGGTAAACACCGCGCCGACGAAAATAGCCGTCAATAGGGCAATAAATAAGGAATCTGGCCCAACTGCTGCCATTTGTTCTAAGGTGTTGCGCCGATGGATTTTGCCCCTCAATAGGTGAACTAGTACTTGCCCACCCAGAAAAATCGCTGCCAGCAATCGCTGACTCCATTCTCCTAAACTGGATTTGGATGTAGTCTGGTTCAATGTTCTGTAGCTAACTCGGTAACTGCCTTAAGAATAGCGGAAGTCGTTGGGATAGGGAATGGGGAATGGGGAATTGGGAATGGGGAATGGGGAATGGGGAATGGGGAATGGGGAATGGGAAATGGTTATTTCTAAATCATTTCTCTTATGCCCCTCACTCTCAAGGGGGCTGAATATTAACTTAGATTAAAAATGCTCTCAGAAAAAAAAGCTATTATTAAACGTGCTGCAAACCAATAAATGGATGCTAATCTTGACTACAAGCTTGATTATGCAAGGGTTTGATTGATTTAAATAATTTTGGAAAGTCCCAGCACGTGTTGTAACTAGTAGCCATTTCTTTTAATGAAAACTTAAGATTTTTGACAGATTGTCTGCTTGGGAGCGATCACACGTATTGTAGAAAATGACAAACCGCTATCTAGCTATTGTCATCTCTACTCACGGAGTTTGTCCTAAATGACTATTTTCATTAACTTTCTCCGCTCCTTAGTACTCACGATCATATTTAGTTTTGTCGCTCCCATCTTCTTCGTTGGCGGTGGACTGCTCTTTTTATCCCTTATCGGTTCCTTTCCGGGTTTACAAGAGTTAACTGAAGCGATCGCCACTGAGATTATACGTTTTCTCGCCACCTTTGGCAGTGGGGCTCCCTTGCGTGGATTATTTGTAATTAGCTTGACCTGTAGTTTCGTCGGGTCACTGTTTGATACTTATGTTTACTATCGGTATCAAATTTTACGAATAGACTCCTGAATGATCTGAATAGTCTTCGTCAGGTGTTCATGGGCTGTACAAGAGAGGAAAAATTGAGATTCCCCAAAATGAAAGTATTACTGGTCTTAAACTAAATAGTGATTAGTGTTGCTGAATGAAATTTTATTAACTAAATTGAGTACCGAAATTATTAATTAAATACTTATTGTTAATTAGTTATTAGTTATTAATTACTGATAAATGTTCTGTGTGCCCGGCTGTAATAAAACAATCCGAAAACAGTCAAAAAGCTAGCAGAATAAGGGCTTTGAAACTTTTAATTATGCAAAATAGCTAAAATAGTCTGTGCTAAACCACCACATTGGACGCTAAACTAGAGTTTGGCATTTTGTGTTGGCTGCAATGTTTAAGGAATTTATCAGCATTCATCGAGAATATCAAATAAAACTCACTGCAAAATATAAAAATTTCCTTAAAATCCTGATAAACATCATGCCTGCTCATGTTTCTTAACAGAGCAAAAAAGGTCGTCTGACCTCTGGGGATCTTATATTGAGTTTATTACGAGGAATGTTTACAGCTCATGGTTTGGCCGTTTAAGCCCAAGTTTAGAAAACAAATTGCGCGGATTGAAATTACTGGTGCGATCGCCGGTGCGACTCGCAAACGCGTCCTAGAAGCACTGAAAACTGTAGAAGAAAAAAAATTTCCGGCATTATTGCTGCGTATCGATAGCCCTGGCGGTACAGTCGGAGATTCTCAAGAAATTTACAGCGCCCTGAAGCGTTTGCGCGAAAAAATTAAAATCGTCGCTAGCTTTGGCAATATTTCGGCTTCTGGAGGTGTCTACATCGGCATGGGAGCAGAACACATCGTATCTAATCCAGGTACAATTACGGGTAGTATTGGTGTGATTTTGCGTGGCAATAACTTGGAACGCTTGCTAGAAAAAATCGGTGTTTCCTTCCAGGTAATTAAGTCTGGCCCTTACAAAGACATTTTGGCTTTTGATCGGCAGCTGACTCAACCAGAAGAAAACATCTTGCAAGAGTTGATTGACACAAGTTATCAGCAGTTTGTCCAAACGGTAGCTGATGGCCGTTCTTTAACAGTAGAAGCTGTAAAAAGTTTCGCCGATGGTCGGATTTTTACTGGACAGCAAGCCCTAGAATTGGGTGTTGTAGACCGCCTGGGTACTGAAGAAGATGCCCGTCGCTGGACAGCAGAATTAGTTGGACTTGATCCGGAAAAAACTCTCTGCTATACCCTAGAAGAACGTAAACCCCTATTGAGTCGACTTCTACCAGGAAGCCGTCAGGTTTCATCAGGAATTCGATCTGGAATTGATTGGCTCGAATTTGAAGTCTCTACTAGTGGTTTACCTCTGTGGTTATATCGACCCTAGCTTGAGTTAGGAGTTAGGAGTGAGAAGTTGAGAGTTTGAACTCCTAACTCCTAACTCCTAACTTCTAACTCCTAACTTTTATCTTTTTAGGAGGATTTTGGCGTGGAGTGGCAAATGCGGGCTATTCGTGGAGCAACAACTGCTTCAGAAAATACTGTTGAGGCAATCCGAGAGGTAGTGACAGAACTACTAGATGAATTGGAAAATCGGAATCAATTTCAGCCGACAGACATGATTAGTGTGACTTTCTCGGTGACACGCGATTTGGATGTGATTTTTCCAGCTGCGATCGCTAGAGCGCGTCCTGGTTGGGATAATGTGGCCATGTTGGATGTGCAGCAAATGCACGTCGAAGGTAGCTTACAGCGCTGCATTCGGTTCTTAATCCACGCCTATCTGCCAGCCTCCGCCTCAATTCATCATATTTATTTACGCAACGCCGCTAGCTTGCGTCCCGACTGGAGTTTGCCCCAGCCTTTACAAACATCACAGCCAGCAGTTAAGTCAAAAGTGTAAATTGAATTATAAAGAGTACATTCCGCTTCTCTTACGAGACGCTACCGCGTTAAGCGAAGCTATGCCGTTCGCGTAGCGTGTCGCAGACAAGTCTCTCGTTCGCATTAGCGTCTCTGAAAGAGAAGAGAAGGCTCTACGCTTCATACCTTCGGGAACGCCAGAGGCGAACGCAATGACGACTTATTATCTTAGTAGATTTGTTTGCATTGGGATGCTCCCAATTTGTATGTTTCAAAAAAGGATTAATCACTTTTCTGAGACTGCTTTAGAAGCAAATAGTAATCTTGTCATAAAATCAATTAGATAAATTCATAAAATCAGAACTTTTTTCATTCAATTTTTAAAAAAAATTACCTATTAATTTGAATTTGAACAAATAGTTAATTTAGTTAAATATTTGCTTGGTAATGATTACAAAATATCAAATATTCTATGTTTGAACTACTTAAATACGCTCGTATTTTTATCATTACGGCCTGTTTGCTATTTGCTTGTCAGAGGGCACCAATCGAATTCAAACGCCCTCCCTTGAAAATACCAGTTGGATATTTTGTTGGGGAGTATCCAGGCATCATTGCTCAAGAAAAAGGATTCTTCAAAGCCCAAGGGGTAGATGTAGAACTAATTCTTCATAAACGATACATCCAATTGGAACAAGGAAATTTCAGTGCGGGTAAGTATGATGGTGCTATGTATTCTTTGGGAAGTTTTATCATCTTGAGCGCCACAAATCCAGATATACAAGGCGTGATGGTTGTAGATGAATCAACAGGAGCAGATGTAGTTGTCGCCCAATCACAAATTAAAATCGTTGCTGACTTGAAAGGGAAAAACCTGGGTGCAAATCTAGGCGGTTTTAGCGAAGTTTTCGTAACTGAGATGTTGAAAACTGCTAACTTAACCAGCGATGATGTGAACTTAGTTAAATCAGAGGCTTCAGAAATTCCTCAACGCCTGAAAAATAATACTATTCAAGCTGGACACACTTGGGAACCTCATCTTTCTGAAGCGAGAAAATTAGGGGGACATATCCTATTTACCAGCAAACAAACCCCTGGCTTGATTTTAGATATGATTGTCTTTCGCGGTGAGATAATCCGCGATCGGCCTGAAGATGTTCGTGCATTCGTGCGAGGATGGCTGCAAGCAGTAAACTACTGGAAAGCAAATATTCAGGAAGGAAACGCTATCATCAGCAAAGTCTTAAAAATTCCTAGCAATACAATCTCTCTGGAGGGAGTAAACCTAATTGATTTAGGTGAAAACCAAAAATTATTGCAATCTAGCAGCTCTAACTCCATCTACAAAACTGCCAAGATATATGCAGACTTTTTTATTCGCTCTGGAAACGTGACACGCATTCCTGAGCTAAAAACTTTGTTCAATTCTTCATTCTTGAAGCCTCCCTCCTAGTTTAAAGCCATGAAGCAATCTCTTTTGGGCGGTATCCGTACAAAGTTGATCACTTCGTTTCTGATTGTTGCTTTGATTCCGTTGCTGTTATTGTCATTTATCAACAAACAGACAACTGAAAAAGCACTAACTGACAACGCGAAACAAGCCCTATCTGCGGCGGCTAACGAAACTGCTAACAGAATAGATGCCTTTATTGATGAAAACCTTAATGCCGTGCGTGTAGAGGCGATTTTACCAGGTTTGGCACGCTACCTCAGCCTAACTCCAAAACAGCGAGATCACAGTCCCGAAATGAAATTGGCGACAGAAACATTAATCCGTCTCAGTCGCAAAGATATGCTCAATATTCTCTCATACTCTTTGCTCGACTTAAACGGGAAAAATGTATTGGATACATATATAACACCGAATATTGGCAAAGATGAATCAGTTGAAGATTATTTTAAAAAACCGCTACAAACTGGGTTATCCTTTGTTTCTAGCATGAAGCGATCGCCGACAATTCCTGACCTTATTACCCTGTTTTTTAGCAGTCCGGTTCGTAATGCCAAGGGAGATATATTGGGTGTATTGCGTGTTTCATACAATGCGACTGTTGTTCAGCAGTTAGTAACTAGAGAAACTGAACGAGCTGGGGCAAAATCATTTGCTATTCTTTTAGATGAAAATAATATTTATCTGGCACATAGCACTGCCTCAGAACTGCTTTTTAAATCAATTGTGCCTCTGCCTGCCGATGTTGTAACTCAACTGCAACAAGAAAGACGTTTGCCTAATTATCCTGTCAAAGAATTGGCAACTAATGAGTCAAAACTTAAGCAAGCATTGGATAATAAACAGTCGGATTTAATTACATCTTTGTCAGCAACAGGTAATCAGGTTAATCTGATTGCGATCGCTTGTTTAAAATATAAACCTTGGTCTGTGTTGTTCGCACAACCCCTTGCTGTTGCCCTAGCACCTGTAGAAAAGCAAATTCGTGACGCAATGTTTCTATTTGCAATTATCGCTTCAGTAGTGACAATCATTGCTTTTGCCATTGGGCAAGTGCTAACAAAGCCAATAATTTCCCTTACCAATATAGTTTTCCAATTTACCGCAGGTAACTTAGATATCCGCGCCAAAATTAGCTCAAAAGACGAAATAGGTCAACTGGCAAAATCGTTTAACAATATGGCACTTCAGTTACAAACATCTTTTGAAACTTTAGAACAACGGATACAGGAGAGAACAGCAGAGCTAGTAATTGCTAAAGAAAAAGCAGAAAATGCAAATCAGAAACTAGAACAACTGGTAAATCTAGATGGTTTGACTCAGGTGGCTAACCGTCGCTGCTTTGATGAACGATTGCAAGCAGAATGGAAACGCCTTGCACGAGAACAACAACCCCTCTCACTGATTTTATTCGATGTTGATAAATTTAAATCTTACAACGACTACTATGGGCATCTTGGAGGCGATAATTGTCTAATCAGAATAGCGCAAACAGTGCAACAGACAGTTCCTCGTCCTGCTGATCTAGTAGCGCGTTACGGAGGAGAAGAATTTTCGGTACTCCTCCCCAATACTGACTTAGTAGGAGCGATCAAAGTAGCAGAAAGTATTCAACAAGCAATTTACGATCAGGTCATTCCTCATGCAAAGTCTGATATCAAGGATATCGTCACACTTAGTTTGGGTATTACTTCTGTCATACCCACTTGGGACATCAAGCCAGATACACTTATCGCTTCAGCCGATCAAGCAATGTACAATGCCAAACAAAAGGGGCGCGATCGCTATTGTACGTTTTGCTGATTTACTTCCATTGATACCCAGTGTTAGCAGATTCTAGCAGCGATCGCTCCACGTGTGGTTATTGAAATCAAAGATTTTTGACACGTTGGCGCAGCCCAACCTAGGCATCGCTTCATACAACAACTCTATTCCTTGTTAAGACTGACCCAAAATATTTCTCAAACTCAGATTTCTCCGTGTCGCGCCAGTTGCTTCTCCTGTCGGAGACGCTGCGCGAACAAGTCGGGGAACCCGCCTAACGCACTGGCTTCTCTGCGCCTATGCGGTTCGTTATTCTCTAAGTGTAGGAATAATTCGATTCAATAATAGTACCAATTAAAGGTGCGATCGCTTCGAGAGGTTATTTTTATATAGCGATCCGATTTCATTTATGAAATTATTTGCGTAGTAATACAATAGGCAACAGTCAAGAAGCTTCTTTAAGTTATACTAAATTTTTTCAACAATCAAAGATGAGTCCTATAGATTAAAATTTATGTAAAAGGTTAGCTATATGTTAAAAACAATTCAAAGAATTTATAAATACAAGCCAATGTGCAATTACTCATGATTTTTTGAGTACTACCTCAAAAAAAACCTTTATTTAAAAGTTGCGCGATGACACAGACAACTACAGAGCGTCTATACTCTTTTGAAGAATATCTCGCTTATAACGATGGTACTGATAGCCGTTATGAACTGGTGGATGGGAAACTAGAACGCATGAATCCACCAACTTTTAGACATTTACTACTTGCTAAATTCCTTGAACAGACATTTGACACAGAAATCAATCGCTTGAGTTTACCTTGGCTATGTTTTAGAGAGGCAGGTGTAAGAACGGGATGGCGAAAGTCAAGATTGCCTGATGTTTATGTTGTAAGGGCTGAACAGGTAATAGAATTCCTTGATGAGTCTGCTGTTTGTCAGTCTGCGCCGATATTAGTAGTGGAAGTTGTCAGTCCTGATTCAGTAAAACGCGATTATCGATATAAACGTTCTGAATATGCAGCGTTAGAGATTCCTGAATATTGGATTGTAGATCCAATAGAGTCAAAAATTACGATTTTATTGTTGTCAGAAGGATTGTACGAAGAGAAAGAGTTTAGCGGGAGTCAGCAAATTGTGTCTGTAACTTTCCCGGAAATTGCACTTACAGTTGAACAAGTATTAGCTGCGGGTAATGTTGGTTAGAAAATAAACCATCCCCTCTCCTAGTTATGACAAGACCGTAAAACTCTGGGCTTACTTAAATAACCTAGAAGATTTAATTGGATACAGTTGTGCTAAGTTACGTGGTTATTTACAGTCACCCCATGTAAGCGATCGCATCCATCACCAACTAAAATTACTGATTTGGCTTTGTTTGGAGAGCGATCGCCTACCTGATTTACTTCCATTAATACCCAGCGTTGGCAGTATCCTAGCAATGATCGCTCCAGGTGTGGTTATTGAAATCAAAGATTTGTGTAGAGTTCTTGCACTAAAGCATCCATTTCAAGCTTCTTTTAATCTTGGGTTCCTGAAACCATTATTAAATTATTCGTTGTATTCGGTTGAAGTTCTCTAGGATGGTCTGTTTGAATGAATTCATCAAACAATTTGAAAAACTGATCTAGTGCAGTGTGTTCATCTTGGGAAAAAAATAAAATAATCTGATCCCAAGTCTGATTGGAAGTTAAATTAAACCTCTGCTGAATCTAGGTTTGAAATTCTGAAAATTCCTGTTCTTGTTGTGTTTGAGGAATTCCTATCTGGCGACGGGCAAAGCAGTAACCTGCAAGAAAAGTGCGGAGATTGGATATAGAAGGTCGTCCTAAATACATAGCAGGACGTTTCCGTATATTGTGGATTAGATCATACAAATCAACCATCTGTCCCTCTTGCTTAAAAATCGGTTTCGGTGATTTGGAAATTGCCGCCTAAATCTAGAGCAGGGCAGTATAGATTATTAATCCAGTTTACTCTGGAAATTCCTTCGGGGTGGATGTTGTCAGATATTGCAGAAAGGATCTTCTGTGCTACCCGTAAAGAGACTAACCTGTTTACCAGAAATATTTTGATCGATGAGGAATTGGCGCAAGGCGATGTCTGGCGACAAGCCGCTACGCGTCTACGCACAGGGAACACATTCAAAAATCTGGAACTGTGCAGCGATCGCACTCAGTTGACTTTGAAGGCTAGCCTTGGTCATGATGTACTTGTGTCAATTTCCCAGTGCTAGCCATTAGTGGGCGATAGCTGTATACAATAACTCTATTCTTTTTGATGATGAAACCGAATCCCTAGAAAGATGTCGTAAACAAACTCAAAAAAGTCCTTTTTCTGCAACAATCCTGAAGTTTGATAACATCCTTTTTCATCTAGGAGGGGCTTCATGACATAGTACGCAGGTTGATAATTATACCAAGGAATAGAAGGCCACAAATGATGAATTAAGTGGTAATTCTGTCCCATAATCAGAATATTGAGAACTTGGTTCGGGTAGACGCGAGCATTTTTCCAGCGATCGCGCTCTGCAAAGGGACGATGCGGTAAATAGTCAAAAAATAATCCCAGTGCTATCCCCACTACAAAAGCTGGTATAAACCAAAAATTGAGAATGTAACCCAAAAAGTGGTATTGCACTGATATATAAACAATTACACCAACAATTAAGCGACTGATGAACCATTCTAGTAGTTCGTATTTACGCCACAGTCGCCGTTGAAAGAAAAATACCTCGTGGTACAAAAACCGCACTGCAATCAGCCATAGTGGGCCACCCGTAGAGACATAATGATCTGGGTCGTCTTTGGGATGGTTGACATGGCCATGATGTTGTAAATGCACCCGCGTAAACACTGGAAAAGCAAAAGCTAGCATCAACGCACTGCCATGTCCTAATATCGCATTCATCACCCGGTTGCGATGGGCAGATTGGTGACAAGCATCGTGAATAACCGTCCCAGCACAATGCAACGCAATAGTGTTAACGCTAAAGCAGAGCCAGTGGGGCCATTCCCAAAGCCAGTAACCAAAGTTAGATAACACCAGCATTGCTACAGCTACCAAAAACAGCAATAGCGTGGGATTAAAATCACCAGGAGGCGCTAAAAATTCCTTTGGCGGGATTGTCAGTGGCTTTTGTGCCTCCGATGTGATCATTTCTAACATTGACTCCTTCTTAATCAAACATTACGAATATACGATAAATATTAGTGAAGAATAAAGTTTTGTAACCTTTTGTATAGCAATATTTATCCACAGCTTTGCATATCAGTAGATGAATAACGCTATGATTCCAGACAAGAACTAATCTTTACTGATAAGTGGGGTATGGCAATTGGCAAAAAGTTGATGGGATAAACTCTTTCGTTGGGAGGATGGATACAAGATTGATGTACTATATCTAGTCTATCCCACAGCCCTCACTCTCCCATAAAACCTCTCTAACTGCTTATATCTATTGGTATAGCAGTGACTGAAAAGGAGATGCAACTTAAGTTACGATGACTTCCCAGATAGCTCCCTCACTTCAGCCCCTATGCAATTAAGAGATTCTCTGCGCCGGACAAAAATTGTCGCTACTATTGGCCCCGCCACTAGCAGTCCTGAAATGCTCAAGGCGATTATTGAAGCGGGAGCCACGACGCTGCGGCTAAACTTCTCCCACGGAACTCATGCCGACCATCAGCGTAGTATTCGCTTAATTCGGCAAACCGCTTTTGAATTAAATCAGCCAGTGGCAATTCTTCAAGACTTGCAGGGCCCAAAAATTCGTTTGGGGAAGTTTGACAACGGGTCTATAGTTTTGGCAAAAGGCGATCGCTTCACCTTGACAAACCGTCCGGTGGTAGGCACGCAGGAAATTAGCTGCGTCACCTACGATTATTTAGCCGAAGAAGTCCCCGTTGGTGCAAAAATCCTCCTCGATGATGGACGAGTAGAAATGGTCGTGGAGGAGATTAACCGAGACAAAGGTGATTTGCATTGTCGCATCACCGTGCCTGGTAAACTTTCTAACAATAAAGGCGTAAACTTTCCCGGCGTTTACCTGTCAATTAAGGCAATGACCGACAAAGACCGAGAGGATCTGATGTTTGGTCTAGATCAAGGTGTCGATTGGGTGGCACTTTCCTTTGTCCGCAATCCGCAGGACATGATCGAAATTAAAGAACTAATTTCCAGTACAGGCAAGCAAGTGCCGGTGGTTGCCAAAATTGAAAAACATGAAGCTATTGAGCAAATGGAGGCAGTTCTGGCTTTGTGTGATGGCGTGATGGTTGCCAGAGGCGATTTAGGCGTAGAATTGCCAGCAGAAGATGTTCCCGTACTCCAAAAGCGGCTAATTGCTACGGCAAATCGCTTAGGGATTCCCATCATCACCGCCACCCAGATGTTAGACAGCATGGTGAGCAATCCCCGTCCCACTCGTGCCGAAGTGTCGGATGTAGCAAATGCGATTTTAGACGGCACAGACGCGGTAATGCTCTCAAACGAAACCGCCGTCGGTAGCTTCCCTGTAGAAGCAGTAGCGACGATGGCGCGGATTGCCGAGCGGATGGAGCAGGAAGAAGCCCAACACTTAAACTTGCGTTCCGTGAGAGATGCTAGGCGCTCCATTCCTAATGCGATTAGTCAAGCTGTAGGTCAAATTGCCGAACAACTAGGTGCATCTGCAATCATGACCCTAACGCAAACTGGGGCTACAGCTCGCAATGTCTCTAAATTCCGTCCCAATACACCGATTTTGGCTGTTACCCCCCATGTGAATGTAGCGCGGCAGCTACAAATGGTGTGGGGAGTAAAACCGCTATTGGTGCTAGGATTACCTTCCACTGGTCAGACATTTCAAGCTGCGATTAATGTGGCTCAGGAGTTGAAGTTACTCTCTGAGGGTGATTTAGTAGTCATGACTGCTGGCACACTCCAGGGAATTTCTGGCTCCACAGATTTGATTAAGGTTGAAGTGGTGACGGCGGTACTAGGTCACGGAATTGGATTAGGACAAGGTTTAGTGAGTGGTCGCGCACGGGTAGCGAATACTGGCATGGATGTTAGTAACTTTAATCCTGGAGACATATTAGTTGCACCGCGCACTAGTGCCGATTTTGTTGAAGCTATTCGCAAATCTGCCGGGATTATTACGGAAGAGGAAAGTCTCACAAGTCATGCTGCCGTTATCGGCTTACGTCTTGGTGTGCCAGTGATTGTTGGCGTGAAGCAGGCAACACAGGTGATTCGAGATGGAGCGATTATAACCCTGGATCTGCAACGGGGTTTGATTTACTCTGGGGCAGTGAGAACGCCTTAGAAGTGGGGAATGGGGACTGGGGACTGGGGACTGGAAAAGTTAGGAATTCTCAATGCCCAATTCCTAATTGCCAATTGGCAATTCCCAATTGGCAATTCCCAATTCCCAAAATTAAACAGTTGCGATCGCAACCCCAAGCCATCCAGCAAAGTTTTTTTGCTGTGTGGAGTCAGGATGATCAACAGGTTTTACCTGATATCGAGTGGGATGTGGTGACGCGAGGGTAATGGAATAAGTACGCAGTTCGTCTTGATGGAAAACTGTGACTTGGATGGTATCGTTTGCTTGGTAATCTTTCAGGCGATCGCTTAAACTACTCGCCGTTACCTTAATCCCGTCAATTGCTAACAACTCATCACCTGCATCAATTCCCCCTACTTGTGCAGGTGAATCAGTTTCCACAAACTTAATCATCTCCCGCCCATTCTCTGTATTTATTCTCACACCCAGGTAAGATTCTTCCTGCTGTTCAGCTACCAACTGCAAACCAAAGGGTTCTAGATACTGATTGAAAGGTAAATCATCAGTACTATCAATGTAGCGTTTAAAGAAATCAGTCAAATCGATTCCGGCGACAGATTCTATAACTTCCTGCAACTGTTCTGGAGTATAACCAATTTCATCTTTCCCGAATTGCTGCCACATTTTCAGCATTACGTCATCGAGGGAACGCTGATTGTCGTGAGTGGAACGAATCAGTAAATCCAGCAATAACGATACCATTTCTCCCTTTAAATAGTAAGAAATTTGGGAATTACCGCTATTTGCATCGGGGCGATAAAGTTTTATCCAGGCATCAAAACTCGACTCGGAAACGGGTTGTACCTTTCGCCCCGGTGTCGTTTCATATCTGGTAATTTCTTTGCTCAAGTTATTCAAATACGACTTAACATCATAAATTTCTGCCCGCAAAGGAATTAACAAGTCATAGTAACTAGTAGTACCTTCACAAAACCATAATGATGGTGTGTAGTTTTCCTGGTCATAATCAAAAACCTCTAATGCTTTTGGGCGAATTCGTTTGACATTCCACAAGTGAAAGAACTCGTGTGCAACTAATTGGATAAAGCGATCGTACTTTTCCTGGGTGCGAAATCCAAAACGTTGGTAAATTAATGAGCAAGAGTCCTTATGCTCCAAACCGCCAAAAGCTTGGCTAAATAAATGTAGCAGAAACACATATCGTTCATAAGGCAAACCGCCGAACATCTGCGCTTCTACCTGAATAATTTTTTGGATATCAGCAATCAGGTGCTGAACTTGGTAATTACCTTTCCCCCAAATTGCCAGTTCATGGGGTTTTCCCAAGACCTCAAATTTATACAATTGATGGCTACCAATCTCAAAGGGAGTATCCACCAAAGTATCAAAATCGCTCGCCCAAAAAGTATTTGTTTCCTCACCCACGGGAGGTAGAGCAGTTGTTACCTGCCATTCCGGGTATGGCGGTACGATGGTAACGCGAATGGGTTGCTTATCCCAGCCCGGTAATCTAAAAAATAATGCTGCACCATTGAAATAACCGTGGGTAGCATCCAAGTGATTTGTCCGTACCGATAGCTCATTGGCAAAAATGCGGTAACGTATAGTTAATTCTGAAACACCTGTTTTGTCTACCTGCCAGTGATTTTTGCTGATTTTCCGCCAAGGTAAAGGCTTACCCTCTGCAAAAACCACAAAATCCTGTAAATTCTTGGCATATTCTCGAACTAAGTAGGAACCGGGTGTCCATACTGGCAATTTTAAATCGAGAATCGGCGAGGGGTAATCGACAATGCGTAAAGTTACCTCAAACAGATGAGTTTCTGGTTGAGACATTGCTACTAGGTAATGAATCGTCGGGCCAGTTTCCTGGATATATGCGTTGGGACGAGTTGCTGTTGCTTCAGTCATCTTGGTGCTGAGTTAATAATCGATAGGTAATTTCTCTCATGATGACAAATTTGCATGTTAAGTTTCGCCTTTTATTGGCTGCGGTAGTCAAAACCTAGTTTATTTCCCACCTTGCAATCGATCGCCTGCTGCCAAAGCAATCTTTGCAACTTCCAAAATATTTGTATTAATTTTCACTGGTTGCGTTGGTGTGATTTGCAAGGTAATTTATTGTTGACTGGTGAGGAAAGAGCCGAACAGGAAAGACAAAGAGCCGATCGCCTAACTGCCCAATTGCGATCGCTCGGTGTTGAACCAGAAGCTTAATTCGCTTCTGCTTCGTTAAGTAATTTTATTCCAAAGGCGATCGCTTGGTGTTGAACCAGAAGTCTTATATTTTTGGACTGTGGCTAAAAGTGCGTAGAGACGAAGCATCTTGTTATCAGACATCGCTCTGACTTCACCGGAGGCGATCGCACCAATTTGGGATTTGGCTAGCGAAGGTAAACAAATAATAAACTATGTACGTAGAGGCGCGAAATTTCGCGTCTCTGTAATTTGGGGAGATAGTAGGATTGAAGTACACCAGTTAAAAAGCCTCATTGGTTGATGTATCAACAAAAAACATCACTAATACCTGAGTGAACAAACAAATGTTAATACTAAGGAGTAAGCACTGTGACAGATTTGAGTAACGACAATGCAGAATTAGCTGATGAAGAAATTTCAGAAGAAGAAGATCAAGAAGAAAAAGTTACTTTCCAATATGATCCTGATAAAATTAACATTGTAACTAGGGAACCAACAATAGAGTTATTGCTTAAAAGAATCAATGAAGAAGCCCTTGATTTAGCACCTGATTTCCAACGTCATGCGGATATATGGAAAGAAGATGCCCAAAGCAGGCTTATAGAATCTATTATTATCCGCATTCCCATACCAGCATTTTATATAGATGCTACTAATGAAGATAAATGGTTAGTAGTCGATGGATTACAGCGTCTATTTGCACTAAAGCGCTTTATTCTCGACAAGAAACTCAAACTATCTGGATTAGAATATCTTACAAATCTGGAAGGTCAAACCTTCGATCAAATTGAACGCAGGTACCAACGTCGTCTTGAAGAAACTCAACTAACAGTATATTTAATCGAAAAAGGCACACCTCCAGAAATTAAATATAATATTTTCAAACGTATTAATACAGGAGGTCTAGCTTTATCACCTCAAGAATTACGCCATGCTCTTAATCCTGGTAAGGGAACAAAGTTTTTAACTAAACTTGCTGCATATCCAAAATTTCAACAGGTAGTGAAACTTGGAGATAAGCGGATAATGCGTATGGATGATCGGGAATTTATACTAGGTTTCTTAGCCTTTACTTTGACTTCTTATAAAGATTATGCCGACAATAGAGATACCTTTTTAACTAAAGCACTATCTAAGACAAATAAACTCTCTGAAACTGAGCTATATGACATTGAAAATAATTTTAAAATAACAATTCTAGCTAATTGGAACATCTTTGGCAAAGATGCATTTCGGAAAATATCTCATTCTCAGAAAAGACAGTTTCCTATAAATAAAGCTCTATTTGAATCTTGGTCAGTACTTCTCAGCCAATTGACTGAGGATCAAATACAAATTCTAATAGATAGAAAACAAAAATTGATTGATATATTCAAGACATATATTGACAATGACAAAGATTTTTTAGAATCTATATCTCAGGCTGCTGAGAAAGTGCAGTATAGATTTAGTACTATAGAAAAAATAATTCAGGAAGTACTTCTATGATTGATTACTTGATACTCACAAATTTTAAGCCTTTTCAAAATCAACCCCTTACATTTAGGCCACTTACCCTTTTATCTGGACTTAACAGTACTGGTAAGTCTTCTGTTTTACAAGCATTATTATTATTAAGGCAATCTTATCAAAAAGGTTTATTGTCAGAAAAAGGCTTAGTACTCAATGGAGATTTGATTAATATTGGTACAGCTAAAGATGCGATTTTTGAAGGCGCATCTAAACAAGAACAACTAGTATTTGAAATACTTTGGAAAAATGGGACAAAAAGTATATGGAAATTTAAAAATGAAGAAGAAGATATAGGAGCTAATTTTTTATATTTGACTTCGGAGTATGTAGATGACCAATTATATCACTTATCCAGTCTTTTTAATCAAAATTTTCATTACATTGAGGCAGAGCGTATAGGGCCAAGAGCATTTAATCAAATGTCATATGACAAAGTTCAATTACTTGGAACGCTGGGCGCTAGATGTGAATATACATTACATTTTCTTGCAGTCAATGAGAATAAAATTATTGCTCATCAAAAGTTAAGTCATCCTAATGTAAAAAGTTCACAGCCACAATACGACGATCCAGAGGAAAAATCACTAGCTTTAATAGATCAAGTAGAAGCATGGATGGGAGAAATTAGCCCAGGTACACGTATAAGGATAAAATCAAATCCAGACATGGATTTGATAAATTTGCAATGCGGGTATGGAGATAGCAACCCTTACCGTGCAACTAATGTTGGCTTCGGAATTACCTACACTTTACCAATCATAGTAGCTATACTCGCTTCAGAACCTGATACACTAATTCTAGTTGAAAACCCAGAAGCTCATCTTCATCCCAGAGGACAAGCAAAAATGGGTGAATTGTTAGCACTGGCTGCTAGTTGTGGTGTTCAAGTGGTGATAGAAACTCATAGCGATCATGTTTTAAACGGAATTCGTCTTGCTGTTCATGACGGTAAAATTAAGCCAGAAGATGTGCAATTACATTACTTTCAACGTCGAGAAAAACAAGGACAGGCTCAGACAAATGTAGTATCACCTCACATTGATAGGGACGGTAGAATTGACCGATGGCCTGATGGGTTTTTCGATGAATGGGAAAAAAGCTTAGATGCTTTGTTAGAACCTGTGGCGGGAGATTAGAGTGTGGAGTTTGATTTAATATTAAATGAATTATCTCTGCGAAATCTAGCTCCAAATGAGCAAATAGCACAACAATGGATGTCTGAGTTAATTAGAACCATTAAAGCCTTTACAGCACAAGGTGTTAAGGTGAGTCTTCGTTCTAAAGAACATTTTCATACAATCATGTTGGCTCCTAATTATCCTTTACGTCGTTGGTTAAATGAGGCAGATCAATTAGAACGAGGCTTCATAAAAGCTCTTGCTATTAAAGCGCCTTTATCACTAGATTTATCAAATTCAGCTATTCAAGATATTGAAAATAATTCGGGATTATGTGAATTTTATTATCAGGATGAACTAGTAATTGGACTTGGTATTGCTCATTTACTTGATGCAGTAGGCGTAAGCTTTCTATCTGACAAATGCTGGAATTTAAGCCGCTTAGAAATCGAGGCTATACAAATTAATCAAGATGGAGAGATAGTAAAAGAAACTTTAGAAATTTTTCATGCAAGCCGCGCTCACCATGTACATGAACACGTAGAATGGATAAAAAACCGCATTCGTACCGGAGTATTGGATGGCGATGATCTTTGGGATAGAAGAGAAGAATTGTTTCCTAACTTAGAATTTTGTAATGCTGTTGGTAAACAGTTAACAAATATCCGTGCTAGACAATTAGAATTACAATCTGTTGTCAAAATATTGTTTGAGCTTCAAAACTGTTGCAAAAACTGGAAGACTGGAGCATTTAATGTAGAAGGTTATGCTCTTGATGAGTCTGGAGAAAGTGAAGCAACATTGAATAATTATGGCAAACAAAGAACTTTTCTTTGTCCTGATGGCAAAGAACGTTTATTTGAACGGCATATCAAATTGAGATTTTGCAACTGGCGAATTCATTTCTTTCCAAGAGAACCAGGAACAATTATTATTGGCTATGTTGGTCGCCATCTTCCAACAGTGAAGTATAGAACTTAACAGAAATATTGCGATCGCCCTTCTCCCTTCTTCCACTGCTAAACTAAATAAACAACCCTTACTCCTGCAAAGGTAGCCTTATGACCTCTGCAACCGACCCATCCATCGCGCTGACCCCGTTCCCAGACCATACGCAGCTACCAGAGTCTGATGGTACATTCGTGAAAAACTTTCAGGAACATCCCCAAAGCATTCTCCTAACGGACTCTATTAAACCAATATTACAAAAACGTCATCCTGATGGACAATACTGTATTGGTCAAGATAGCGGTATCTACTGGCGCATCACTGACCCCCCAGAAAAAGGCGCAGAAGCACCAGACTGGTTCTATGTAGGGAATGTACCACCTACTCTGGATGGACAAACGCGCAGGTCTTATGTATTATGGCGAGAGTTTATTGCCCCATGATTGCATTAGAATTTGTCTCTGGTGATGGTAGTGAGGAGCGAGATAAAACTCCTTGGAAAGGGAAATTTTGGATTTATGAGCAAGGTGATTCGTCCTCCCTTCTACGGCATTTATGAAGTGAATAAAGCCAGCGTAGAAGTTTATGAATTAATTGGGGGACAATATCAGTTATTAACAGCAAATGAACGCGGACATTATGCCATAAATCCTTTAGGAGTTGAGTTAGGAATTTGGCAGGGACAATATTACAATATGGAATTACCTTGGCTACGCTAGTGGGATTTGCAAGGTAATTTGTTATTGACTGGTGAGGAAAGAGCCGATCGCCTAACTGCTCAATTGCGATCGCTAGGTATCGAACCAGAAGCCTAATATGGCAAGAGTTTCTGATAGATGCCAATCACTTAATTAACCGGAGCTTTATTGCTTAAAATTTTCCGGTGGCCCCACATTGGCAATTTCATAACCAGTGAGATAGCTGGGGATAGGAGAGTCAATATAAAAATTAGGGTGATTCCGAGGTGGGAATAACCGGATTAATCTGGCTCGGATTTTTAGTAGACTTACCATAGCCGATCGCAACAATGGCGAGGGATAGGGAAAACCAAAGGCATCGAGCATTGTGTCATCCAGTAAAGCGTAGATACCTGGTTTGATGAAAGAACGCATCCACGAAGGAAACCAACTCAAAAATAAATCGCGTGTAGCTTCCCCAACTCGACGATTTGTATCTGAATAGCGAAAATTTTGGCGTTCGTAGTCAAGGTTATAGCGCTCGAATTCTTCGTAGGTTTCAGGGATATTCTGAATCTGCATTTGCTTACCTACTTCTCGCCAGAAGTAAAAAGACGCTAATTTTTCTTGTTCGCACATCAGCCGCCAACCAAACTGCACATTCCAGCGGATAGGCTCGAAAATGAAAGTTGAAAGTACATACAGGAAATCACCGTTGTCAATCTTGAAGCGTCCGTGGAGTGTATTCATGCGTTGTAGGGCTTCTTTGCCACGGGTGCTATCATAACCCCACTTAATCATCTCTCCAACAATTATTGACGTATCATCGTAGCGTTTTTGCGGACAATGGGTAAATTCTCCTGTATGATTCAGCAATTTAGAAATACTAGGAACGCAATAAGTTCGCATCAAAGCAACTTCGAGCGATCGCGTCATATCCCAGGGAAACTCATAGCCATTCATTAAGTGATAAATTCGGCAATGATCTTCCACTGGGTCAAGTTGCTGAATTAGGTGAAGGTTTTGATAGCGATTGAGAAGCATCTAAAATTTCTCTGTATCAATTCAGTTATTTATTCACATCCAGCAACCGCGAAGTTTCTAACCGACTCATCCACTTTTCTAAATAAATTCGATTACCTTTTTCCTCATTTGGATCTTTAGTATCTAAAGGATAAGGCATCAGTCCCAAAATCGTTGCTGTGGTAACACAAAACATCGATTTTTGGAAACTCATACAAATTTGTACCCGCAAATCATCTTCACCCCGAAGACTGCGACGATAAATTTCGTGCAAATACTCTGGAAGATAATGACGCATATCCTGCATCAACAAGGTGGGAGGAATACCCGCGCCGCCAATGGGCAAAGGATCGGCATACAATGCACCATATTGAAATCGCGTTTGATCTGGGGGAATTTGATACCCTTGGGCGTTGTATGAAACTGTACCGTGGAAAGGAGTTCCCCGAAAGAATACTGCTTCTACATAAGGTATTGCTGTATCTGCTAAGAAGGTCAAACCAACGCTTTTAGGAATGATTTCATAGACTTCACCTCGTATTTTGACAGCGTATGTAATTGGGTTCGATGCATTTGCCACTAACCCTGCTTTAATATGTTCTACAACTTCGGAAATCGATTTTATTTTGCCTTGGTCATAGAGGTCTGATAAGCTGAGAAAAATATCAGCCATGACTCGCCAAAATTGACCTAAACCTGTGTAGTAAGCAGAGACACGCAATTGTTCTGTTAAGAAATCTGGAAACAGTTGGTTAATACCCGAAATTAAGGGATTATTTTTAAATTTTGCGGCGATAACGGCTTGCGCTCTTTCTTTAAATTCTGTTGTATCTAAATATGTATCTAGTCCACCACCACCGTGCCACATCATGGCTTTCATACAATATTCGGCATACTCAAAATTAATTCGATTATGCCACCAGTGGCGGAGTAATTTCTCAACAGAAACCTCTCCATTAAAGTATTTAAAAAATGGGAAAAATATTAAAAACTGATGCTCGGCAATATAGTTAAGATTTTTTGAGTAGGCATCTAAAACTACACCATAGCTTTTAAGAATACCAACTACTTCTAATACATTTTCTGGGCTATTGGGGAGTAATGCTTCTCCTTTTTGCAGTCGTTCAATATACTCAGCTAAGGGATTGTGAGCCGCTTTCTTTTTAATAGTTACCATTACCATCTCTCCAAAAAGTATAGGGATTGGGGCATTGGGATTGGGGCATTGGGCATGGGGCATGGGGCATTGGTTATTTCCTCTGCCCACTGTCCCTCTGCTTCTTAAAAATCCCTAATCCCCAGTCCCCATTGCTTTCTCCAAGGACACTGCTACTACTACATTTTGGCTATTCACCATTGCTGTAATTGTTGGTTCAGTCCAGCGTGCTAACCAAGCGGGTTGAATGCCGAAAATCACAATCAGCACAGCTAAAATTGCTGCTGGGGCGCGATCGCTCCAATACACACGTGGTAAGTTAGTAACTTGTGCAGACAAGCGGCCAAAAAAGGCCCGGTCAAGGAGTATGAGGAAGTAAACCGCAGTTAAGCCAGTACCAAGCATTGAGAGTAGAGTTTGCACTGGAAAAACTGGGAAACTGCCACGAAAAATGATGAATTCGGAAATAAACCCTACCATTCCTGGTATTCCAGCACTGGCCATCACTCCCAAAACCATTAGGCTACCAATTACAGGCATACCCCGTTCTGGGTTCAGCAATCCTTGGAGAACATCTAAATCTCGGCTTCCGGCTTTTTTATACACAACCCCTACCAACAAAAACAGCATAGCGGAAATTAAGCCGTGGCTAATCATCTGCATTACAGCACCTAACACGCTTAATGGTGTAGCCGCCGCCGTCGCTAACAGCACATAGCCCATGTGTCCAATGGAACTGTATGCTACCATTTTTTTCATATCGGTTTGAGCGATCGCGCAGGATGCACCATACAGTACACTCACCACTGCCCAAGTCGCTAACCAAGGAGCCACATAAGCCCAAGCTTCTGGTAACAAGTTCATACCAAACCGCAGTAAGCCGTAAGTTCCCAACTTCAACAACACCCCAGCCAACAACACCGAAATTGGTGTAGAAGCTTCAACGTGAGCATCTGGCAACCAAGTATGAAACGGAACTAAGGGAATTTTAATCCCGAAACCGATCAAAATCCCCGCTAGCAGTAAAAGCTGTGTTGCTAAGGGTAAAGTCGTAGCGTTTAAGGTTGCTAGTGCAAAGCTAGAGGAACCACTTAGCCAAACCATGCCGAGGAAACTTGCTAAAATTAAGATTCCTGAAACGGCGGTATAAATAAGAAATTTTGTAGCCGCATAACCCCGCTTTTCCCCACCCCAAATAGCTATCAACAGATATAGCGGAATTAGTTCCAATTCATAAAACAGGAAAAATAACAGTAAATCCTGTGCCAGAAATGCTCCAGTCACGCCAGCGCTTAATAATAGGATCAAAGAGTAATAAAATTTAGGACGCTGTAGAGATTCATCGCTACTGTAGATGGCAATACAAGTTAACAGTCCATTCAAAACCAGCAGTGGCAAAGATAAACCATCGATTCCGAGGTTATAGTTTAAACCTAAGACATCTATCCAAGGTACAGACTCAGCAAACTGTTGAGTGATTTCTCCTGGATGAAACTGAATTGCTAGTACGATTGTCCACAAGAAAGCAATGGTGGCAAAGACCAAAGCTACCCCACGGGCAAATTTCCCATTGATACCAGAGGGCGAGAAACCAATTAAAGCTGCACCGATTAACGGCACTAGAATTAAAACACTAAGCATAAGCAGATATGGAATGGGGAATGGGGAATGGGAAATTGGGAATGGGGAATGGGGGAGAATTTTCCCTATGACAAATGACCAATCACCAATACTTCTCTACGAGAGGCTGCGCCGACGACTATGCTCAGTACAAGTGACAAATGACAAATGACAATCCCCACTAAATTTGTGCCAACATCTTTAAAAAGGCAATTTATCTAGTAAACCCGATGACCAGCCGATGAAGAAAACCAGGACGCTGACAACTGCGAGGATGGTCAACATATAGCCCTGAGATTGCCCAGAAATGCTGTACTTTAAAGTTTGTCCACCAAAAATTGTCGCAAACCCAACTAAGTTTACTAGACCATCGACTAAATAGCGATCGCTCCAAGCAGAAATTCTAGATAGCAGTGCGACTGCACTCACCACCGTTACGCGATAAACTCGGTCAATATAAAAATCATAACCTAATAAGTCTTGCACAAATCTCCACGCCAAGAATCTCGATCTTGACCAAGCTTTGTGCAGATGAACTGTAGAACCTATAACTACTCCCAGCACAGTAGAAGCAAACAACGCTAATGCTACATACCAATTAATACTTTCCCAATCTGGTAGTAAGTACCATTGCTGTAACATCAAAGGCAAAAGTAAAGTCAAGACTGTAAGAGTCACCATCGGGAAGGCCATTTGCCAACCAACTTCTGGCGTGCGTCGGGTCTTTTGTTGTGGTTTTCCCCAGAAGACTAATCTGAATACTCTAGTTAAGTTCAATGCTGTCAAGCCATTGACCAATAATAAAACCCCAATCACCCAAGGGCTAATATTCACAAAACCGTCAGCCCATCCTAGCATTGCCCAGAAGCTTCCCAATGGTAGAAGCGTTACCATGCCCGCCGAACCGACAATAAAGGCGGTGGTGGTGGCTGGCATCCGTGACCAAAGTCCGCCCATTTCTGTTAAGTCTTGGCTTTGGGTAGTTAAGATGACTGAACCGGAACTCATAAATAATAATGCTTTAGCGATCGCATGAGTTAACAGCAACATCAGCGCTACACCCCCTTGCTGTAACCCCACTGCTAAAAACACTAACCCCATGTATGCACTGGTGGAATGAGATAGCGATCGCTTAATGTCAATCTGAGCTATAGATACTAATGTCGCCCCAATTGACGTTACTGTACCCATGATTACCAAAGCATTCAAGGCAACTGGCGACAGTGCTAACAATGGTTGAAATTTATACAGTAAATAAGCACCACCAGCGACTACCAGCGAGTTTCGCATTACCGAAGCAGGATTGGGCCCTTCCATCGCCTCATCTAACCACAGGTGCAGTGGGAATTGGGCACATTTTCCAGCCGGCCCAGCAATTAACGCCAACCCCAGCAATGTTGATGTGACTGGGCTTAAATTAGCTGTTTGCGCCCACTCATATAAATCCGAAAAATTCAAACTACCGGACAAGGTGGAAAGTGTCACCACAGCCATCAGCAGCAACAAGTCTCCTACCCGTTTAGTCCAAAACGCATCTCGCGCCGCCGTCACTACTAGCGGTTGAGCATACCAGAATCCCACTAGCAAGTAAGTCGAAAGTGTCAGAACTTCTAAAAGGGCATAGCTGAGAAACAAAGAATCGCTGATTGCTAGACCAGTCAACGCTGCTTCAAAAAATCCTAGCAACGCAAAAAAACGCGCCAGCGACCAGTCCTTTTCCATGTAACCCAGAGCGTAAACTTGTGCCAGTAAGCTTAAACCTGTAATTAAAACTGTTGCCCCAATACTGACTGGTGAGAGTTCCAAGCTAAAAGATAAGTCTAAATCAGCAGCTTTAAACCACGACACCAGTAAATTTTCTGGTTCTCTATCCCAGATATTTTTAAATACAAATAGACTATGGACAAAGGCCACAACAGTTGTCAACAAGTTTATGTATGCCGCAGGTCTTGGCCCTGTTCGCTGAATTATTCCTATTCCCCAGGGCAACGTCAAAATTGCGCCTAGTAAGCTATATAAAGGCACAAACCAACTTGTTGAAAATAGAAATTGATCCATTTAAATTTACCTTTATGACTCAGCCTTTATTTTAAAAAATCTTTCAAACAATTATTTATTTAAAAAATAAATTTAGTAAAATATCAACATTTTTTTACTATTGTTTAAACTAAATTATCCAAAGTATTTTTACTTTACTTTCCCCTACTAAACTTTGATAAAATATAACTTTACATACGCAAAAGCATTTACTTGCCTTAACCTCATCTCTGTTTTTACATTTGTATTTCTACTTTGAGCAGAGTAATTTATACGATATATTTGAAAAGATTATATGCTTTTCACCTAGTCGTTGTACATCCAGCAAAATTCGAGGAAAGATAGATACAGTAAAAGATACAGCCGCCGCTCTTCCCTCGCCAGATAGAATTAGTCTTGGTTATGAATGTCGTTTTGTAAATGTGATAAAGAAATTATAAAGCATAAGTGGCTGCTCAAGTAATTCAGTAAACTTTAATTGCTCAAAAGCCTAGATAAATATTTGTTAAGTTTTTTAAAACTTTCTTATCATAAACTATTATAGTAATTTATATTGCCAGGAACGCCAAGCTTTCCTATGCTTAATTTGGAAGTGTTTTCTTAGCTATAAGATCAGGCTCTCCCCGTCAAAAAATTCAAACGACAGTACAGATTGCATTAATTTTGTAGGAGTTCTGCGATGCCAATTGCAGTTGGAATGATTGAAACGAAAGGCTTTCCAGCAGTAGTGGAAGCTGCTGATGCGATGGTGAAAGCCGCCCGTGTCACCTTAGTAGGGTATGAAAAAATTGGTAGCGCTCGCGTCACCGTGATAGTTCGGGGAGATGTATCGGAAGTGCAAGCTTCTGTAGCTGCTGGGGTTGAAGCGGCAAAAAGAGTATTTGGTGGTGAAGTGTTGTCCACTCACATCATTGCTCGTCCTCACGAGAACCTGGAATACGTCTTGCCGATTCGTTACACCGAAGCTGTGGAACAGTTCCGTACCTAAAAGCTGTTTAAACAAAGTAATTAACGCTCTTTGCTTTTTTGAGCATCACTTTTGTCCAAGTCTAAAACTTTAAATAGGGATTAAAACTAATGTCAATTGCAGTGGGAATGGTTGAAACGCTGGGCTTTCCAGCAGTAGTGGAAGCTGCTGATGCGATGGTGAAAGCTGCTCGTGTGACTCTAGTCGGTTATGAAAAAATCGGCAGTGGTCGAGTTACAGTAATTGTCCGGGGTGACGTTTCGGAAGTGCAAGCTTCCGTAGCCGCAGGTGTGGAATCAGTGAAGCGAGTCAATGGTGGACAAGTGCTGTCTACTCACATCATTGCTCGTCCTCACGAAAACTTGGAATACGTCCTACCAATTCGTTATACAGAAGACGTAGAGCAATTCCGGGAAAATGTGAACGCAATTCGTCCTTTCGGTAGAAGACCGTAATTTGTAATGCAAGTCGCCAAAGTTCGCGGCACAGTAGTTAGCACCCAAAAAGATCCAAGTCTCAGAGGTGTGAAACTACTGTTGTTACAATTTGTAGATGAAGACGGAAACATCCTCCCACAATATGAGGTAGCAGCAGATAGTGTGGGAGCAGGTGTAGATGAGTGGGTACTTGTCAGTCGTGGCAGTGTTGCTCGTCAAGTTATTGGCAACGAACAGCGACCACTAGATGCAGTGGTAGTGGCGATCATAGATACAATTTATGTTGAAGATCGCATGATTTACAGCAAAAAAGATCAATATCGATAGTCATTTAGTCATTGGTCATTGGTCATTGGTCATTAGTGAATAACAAAGGACAAATGACAACGGACAAATGACTTATGACAATATAGGAGGAATCTCGCAATGGCAGTCCGCAGCACGGCAGCACCCCCAACTCCGTGGTCAAGGAATTTAGCTGAACCCAAAATCCATCAAACTGCTTTTGTACATTCATTCTCCAATCTGATTGGGGATGTACGAATAGGTGCAAATGTAATCGTTGCTCCGGGGACTACGATTAGAGCGGATGAAGGAACACCTTTTTATCTTGGTGAAAACACCAATATTCAAGATGGTGTGGTCATTCATGGGTTAGAGCAAGGTCGAGTAATTGGTGATGACCAAGAGAAATACTCGGTATGGGTAGGTAAAAATGCTTGCATTACCCACATGGCTCTAATTCACGGGCCAGCTTATGTAGGCGATAATTCCTTCATTGGCTTTCGCTCTACAGTGTTTAATGCCAGGGTAGGTGCAGGTTGCATCGTGATGATGCACGCTTTGATTCAAGACGTAGAAATTCCCCCAGGTAAATATGTACCTTCGGGAGCGGTAATTACTAGCCAGCAGCAAGCTGACCGCTTGCCAGATGTGCAAGATCAAGATAAGGAATTTGCTCATCATGTGGTTGGGATTAATCAGGCGCTACGAGCTGGTTATCTTTGTGCTGCGGATAGCAAATGTATAGCACCCATTCGGGATGAGAACGCTAAATCTTATACAGGTAATGGTATTACTGTTTTAGAGTTGGAAAGGAGTAGTGAAGTGGCGAGCAATAGCTTGGGTGCAGAAACAATAGAGCAGTTGCGCTATCTATTGGAACAAGGATATAAGATTGGTACAGAACACGTAGACCAGAGAAGGTTCCGCACGGGTTCTTGGACAAGTTGCCAACCAATTGAACCGAGATCCATCGGTGAAGCGATCGCAGCATTAGAAAGCTGTGTAAGTGACCATAGCGGCGAATATGTCCGCCTTTTTGGTATTGACAAAGATAGACGACGTGTGTTAGAAAGCATCATCCAACGCCCGGATGGTGATTTTAAACCAGCTACCAATTTTAAGGCTCCGGCTAGTAGTCATAGCAATGGCAGCTACAGCAGTAATGGTAATGGTAACGGTAACGGCTCTAGCAGTGGCAAAGTCAATGGCGAAACTGTAGAGCAAATCCGCCAACTTTTGGCAGGTGGTTACAAAATTGGCATGGAACACGTAGACGAGCGCCGTTTCCGTACTGGTTCCTGGACTAGCTGCAAGCCAATTGAAGCAACTTCCATAAATCAAGTAATTTCCGGCTTGGAAGAATGTATACAAAGCCATCAAGGCGAGTATGTGCGTTTAATCGGCATTGATACCAAAGCTAAACGGCGGATATTAGAAACGATTATCCAACGTCCAAATGGTCAAGTAGCCTCCTCTGGTAGTCAGAAATCATCATTCACTAGCAGTGGAAGCTCTGGAAGTGCTACGGCAACAGCTACCAGTAACCGTTTGAGTACTGAAGTAGTAGACCAACTCCGGCAATTACTGGCTGGTGGGTATAAGATTAGCCTTGAACACGTAGACGAACGACGGTTCCGTACAGGTTCTTGGACTAGTACTGGTCAAATTCAAGCCTCCTCAGAAAGAGAAGCGATCGCAGCCGTAGAAGGGCACCTTGGTGAATACCAAGGGAAATATGTGCGCTTAATTGGTATTGACCCCAAAGCCAAGCGTCGGGTATTAGAAACAATTATCCAACGTCCAAATGGCCAAGTAGCCTCCTCTGGCAGTCAGAAATCATTTACTAGCAGTGCGCCTTCTGCTACAGCTACAGCTACAGCTACAGCTACGAGTACCCGCTTGAGTGCTGAAGTTGTAGGCCAACTCCGACAATTATTGGCTGGCGGCTCTAAAATTAGCCTTGAACACGTAGACCAACGGCGGTTCCGTACAGGTTCCTGGACGAGTACCGGTCAGATCCAAGCCTCCTCAGAAAGAGAAGCGATCGCCGCCGTAGAAGGATACCTTGGCGAATACCAAGGGGAATATGTGCGCTTAATTGGTATTGACCCCAAAGCCAAGCGTCGGGTATTAGAAACGATTATCCAAAGACCATAGTAGGTACTGGGGACTGGGGAATGGGGAATGGGTAATGGGAAATAGGGCATTGGGAATTAATCAATAACTCTGCCTCCCCTGCTCCCCCTGCCTCCCCTGCCTCCCCTGCTCCCCCTGCTCCCCCTGCTCCTCATCCCCACTCCGGCTTCCGAGGTTAAAATTTTCATGTCTGTGCTGTCACTGCGCCTCAGCAATAATTTTGATTCTTACATTAGTGGTGAGGTGACTATTCATCCAAGCGCAGTACTTGCACCTGGGGTGATCCTTCAAGCGGCTGAAAACAGCAAGATCATCATTGGGCCAGGGGTCTGTATTGGCATGGGAGCCATTCTCCAAGTCCATGAAGGAACCCTAGAGGTAGAAGCGGGGGCAAACCTGGGAGCCGGTTTTTTGATGGTTGGCAAGGGCAAAATTGGAGCAAATGCTTGTATTGGTTCAGCAACAACAGTTTTTAACTATTCAGTTGAACCTGGACAAGTAGTTCCACCTGGATCGATTTTAGGAGACACCAGTCGGCAAATTGCTCAAACAAAGCAGCAGGAACCATCCACGAATAACCCTACGGCTACAAGTGCGCCACCGCAGAAGGAAGAAGAAAATGGCTCAGGGGAAGTTAAGGAAAAGGTAACTTCCTCAACTAACTTCTCAGCTGCGGCTTTTGTGGATTTCAAACAAAATAAGTCGATTTCTTACTTTAAATCTCCCGCCACTCCTGAAAGTCAGCCTCCTACCGTGGAGGAACCAGCCAAGGATGCTGAACCCCCCTTGCAAGAACCCACCCAAGAGCCTACAAAACCTGACTCAGACCCCAATCAGCTAACTACAGAATCCCCTAACGGTTTCGGGACTCAGATTTATGGACAAGGGAGCATAAGCAGACTGTTGACTACATTGTTTCCTCATAGACAATCCTTAAGCAACCCAAACTCTGACGATTAGTCCGAGTAAGTGTTAATTGTAAGTTGTAGGCTTTGTGATTATCTGGGAAAGTTCAAATGGAAACATCTAATCAACGGTCGATGAAAGCCATCGAAGGAACGAGTCATCGAGACACCTTCCAGGATACTGCTTTAGGTTTAGTTTCTACCCGCAGCTTTCCAGCAATAGTTGGGACGGCGGATATGATGCTGAAATCAGCAGGAGTTCACCTAGTTGGGTATGAAAAAATAGGTGGCGGATATTGTACTGCGATCGTCCGGGGTGGAATTGCTGACGTGCGTCTAGCTGTAGAATCTGGTGTGCAAACAGCTGAACAGTTTGGTCAGTTAGTTTCTAGCTTAGTGATTCCTCGGCCTTATCCTAATTTAGATATAGTACTTCCCATCACAACCCGTTTTACTAAATTGATGGAAGAGGGTAATTCTAGCCGTCTGAGTAATCAAGCAATTGGTTTGGTAGAAACACGAGGATTTCCAGCGATGGTAGGCGCGTGTGATGCCATGCTCAAAGCTGCTGATGTTCATTTAGCAGCCTACGAAAAAATTGGTGGGGGTTTGTGTACAGCCATTATTCGTGGTTCCGTAGCAAATGTGGCGGTAGCAGTGGAAGCGGGAATGTTTGAAGCAGAACGCATTGGGGAATTAAATGCAGTAATGGTAATTCCCCGACCACTAGACGAAATGGAGCAAACTTTACCATTAGCAAGCTGCTGGATAGAAACACAGCAGCCTTTAAACTTGCCAGTGAACATTAAAGAACAAGTTGCCGAAATAGAAGTGCTAAGATTACCAGATTTAACTAAACTACCTACAAAAATTGCAGAAGTTGTAGAAGAATTATGGAATGATGAATGATGATAGATGAATTTGGGAAAATCATCATTCATCAGGAAGTGGAAGGAATCTTACGCTTTTCTTGTTGTTTTGATAATAGCTTCTTCAATCTATAAATAAAATACCTTTATTTTAATAGAAGTAATAGAGTTTTATCTATAATAAAACTCGTAAATTTCTATTGGTATTGCTATACCATTTGCAACTGTTCAGTTAATACTAGTTTTATATCGATGAATAACTATATAGAGGAGAACCAGCTTTGAAACAAGCGACGCTGCACCAGTTAAAGGTATTCGAGGCTGCGGCACGGCACAGTAGCTTTACGCGGGCTGCTGAGGAATTGTTTCTCACCCAACCTACCGTTTCTATGCAGATTAAGCAACTCACAAAATCGGTAGGGTTGCCATTATTTGAGCAAGTAGGAAAGCGGTTGTATCTCACCGAGGCAGGACGAGAATTATTTGCCACTTGTCGACAGATTTTTGAAAATATAGCCCAGTATGAAATGAAGGTGGCAGATTTAAAAGGGCTAAAACAGGGACAATTACGCTTGGCAGTGATTACAACAGCAAAATATTTTATCCCACGTTTGTTAGGGCCGTTTTGCGAACTTTATCCAGGGATTGATATCTCTCTACAAGTAACCAATCACGAACAAATTTTGGAACGGATGAGTCAAAATCTGGACGACTTGTATATTATGAGTCAAGTCCCAGACAATATGGATGTGAATTGTGAGGCATTTTTAGAAAATCCATTGATCGTCTTTGCACCGCTTAATCATCCGTTATCCAAGGAAAAGAATATTCCGATCCAACGCCTATCTAACCAACCTTTTATTATGCGAGAACCAGGTTCAGGAACTCGTCGCGCCGTCCAAAGCCTATTTGAAGAACAAGGGGTGACAGTAAAAGTCAAGCTGGAATTGGGAAGTAACGAAGCAATTAAACAAGCGATCGCAGGTGGTTTAGGAATTTCGGTTTTATCTCGTCATACTTTACTATTAGACGCTTCAGATTTTAGTATTTTAGATGTCCAACACTTTCCCATTCAGCGAAATTGGTACATGGTTTACCCCGCAGGCAAGCAGCTATCTATCGTCGCTCGTGCCTATTATGACTATCTCCTGGCTGCGGCAAGGAATTTTGTAGATCAAAACACTGAAACCACTTCCAGTACACTTGAACCAACTCCCGGGTAATTCATAATTACGAATTACGAATTACCCAAAGGGGTTGACTCTTAGACCGGCAACCATTGACAATTAACCAGCAGAATCAATTAAAAATGGGGGAAAACTGGCAATGGTTAACCCGGAAATACCATCTTTGCGCAAAACAGTACAAAGCGAGATTGTAGCTGTTACAGTTTATGCTGACAGAGCATTGGTTACACGGCGGGGTGTAGTTGATTTAACAGGAACTGAACAGGAATTAGTAGTTACCTCAGTGCCAGAGACTCTAGAAACTGAGTCTATCAGGGTTAGCGGTACAGGGACAGTGGCAGTGCGTTTGATGGGAGTGAGTAGCGATCGCATTTATACCACTGAACCAGTGGCAGAGCGAGTTGCACATTTAACAAGGCAAATTGAGCAGTTAGAAGCAGAAAAACGCCACCTGCAAGCCCAAGTAGATGCTTTAGTATTACAGTCTAGTTTTATCGCCGGGTTACGTGAAAAAACAGAAGAACCCTTTGCCCAAAGTTTGTCTCGGAAAAATCTTAGCCTGAGCGAAACTTTGGATTTTTTGAACTTTATTGGAAGCCAGTATAGTGAATATGCGATCGCATCTGGAGAGTGCAAAACCCAACAGCAGGAATTAGACAAAGAACTGCAAGCACTCCGCACCTCATTGCAAAAAATTCAAACACCCCATCCTAAAGAGAGTTTGAGCATAGTTGTGGGAGTTGAAGTTGCAGGTGAAGGTAAATTTGAATTAGAGGTATCTTACATAGTAAATCGCGCTAGTTGGACTCCGCTTTATGACTTGCGCTTTAGCACTACCAGCGATATTGTGCATCTGGGCTACCTTGCAGAAATCACTCAAAGTAGTGGCGAAGATTGGATTGGTGCAGATCTCACCCTTTCTACCGCTAAACCGGGATTAGGTACTCTCCCACCTAAACTTGAACCCTGGTATATTGATGCGCCACGTCCACAAATGTTACGACAACGACGATTTGCTGCTCAACCACCACTGCTCCCTAGCATAGCAGAACCGCCTGCTTCTGCTGCCAGAGCAGATTGGCAAGAAGAAGACGAAGGTGCAGATGATGTTCTTATCCCAGCAGAAACCGTTACAGCAGAAGTATCCAAAGAAGGGAGTGTAGTTACCTTTAAATTGAATGGTGGTGGTAACATTCCCAGTGATGGCGCACCCCATAAAACGACAATTTTTAATGACGATTATCCTTGTAACTTTGATTATGTGGCAATGCCGCGTTTGGTAAGTTTTGCTTATCTGCAAGCAAATGTAAAAAATAATCCCAATGGTGCGACTTTGTTACCAGGAAAAGCGAATATTTTCCGCAACAATGTTTTTATCGGGACAACTCAGTTAGAGAATATTGCACCAGGACAAGAATTCAAACTGAATTTAGGGATGGATGAAGGTTTGAAAATTGAGCGCGATTTAGTTGAACGCCTGGTAGACAAAAGATTGATTAGCAACCAGCGCCGAATTACTTATAGTTATCGGTTGATAATTACGAACTTACTCGACAAAGAAGTAAATCTGAAAGTAACTGAACAATTACCAGTTAGCCGCAACGAGCAAATTAAAGTGCGCCTCAGCCGTAGTAACCCACAAATTCAACTGGGTGAAATGGGCATTTTAGAATGGCAGTTAACTCTTCCAGCACAAGAACAAAGAGAGATATATTACCAGTTTAATGTTGAACATCCGCCTGACTTAATGGTAGTTGGATTAGATATTTAGAATTGAGATAAGCGTTGAGCAGAATGCAATAACTCTGGTTTGGAAACTCAGGAGTCAGTCATCTTAGAGGATGTTTGAAAAGTCTTATTCTTGGTAGCAAAACGTTTTAGATCCCCCTAAATCCACACCACATGCTCCACTACAGCGCTTCGCGCATCCTGCGGCGGGGGAGACCCCAAGACCGCAGTGGCTCCCCTTAAAAAGGGGGACTTTGATTCCGATTCCCACTTTTTCTGTTATGTGGTGGTGCGTTAGGTATTTAAATTATATTTTTCGTAATCAAAAATATCGAAATATGCGCCTAACATACCCTACATAAATTTTATTTTTACTTTATAAAAAATCTCTTATAGCAGTTTCCAAGTTAATACAAGTTTGAAAAAACTACCAAAACGGTTAAGCATTTTGAACTCAGAATTTGGTTTGGGGAAAAGGTTAAAGGGGAAGGGTTAAAGGTTTTTTATTTCCCTTTTCCTTTTCCCCTTAACCGAAAAGTATTGCATTAGATATGTTATGGGTACAAGCTCTTGAACATTTACAGCCGATTTATGTTTTCTAATAAATATTTTTTAATTGTGCTGTATTTAATAATTACTGTTTGCAAAATAGTTTTTGATATTAAAAACTAACTTATTAACTGTTTCTTAATGTTTTCTTAAAAGCCAAATTTTACTATTAGGTTTCTGAAATTTTGCTGACAGTATACTGATGAAATTATCAAGACGTAACTTCTTTACATTGGCTGGTGCAAGTGCTGTCGGTGTTACGATGCTTTCTCCTCTGGAAGCCTTATATGCAAGACGTGCTAATGGCCAAGTTGTAGGATTAACTGCTGGTTACGGCCCAATAGCACCAAAGATGCCAGAAAATGCAGATGAACTTGTTGGACTAGTTCGTGGTGGAATTAACTTGGGCACTACTCCTCTGCTAGAACTTCCCCCCGGTTTTAACTACACCGCAATATCGATTACTGGGCAACCCATGGATGATGGAAGAATAGTGCCAGGTGCCCATGATGGTATGGCCGCCTTTCCTGGTCCTAAAAACACTACAATTCTGGTGCGAAATCACGAGCTAAGTCCTAGTTCTAATGGAATCAATGTTTTACCTCGATATGACCAGATTGGAGGAGGTACAACGACGATTGTTGTTGGCCCTAACCGCCGGGTGAGAAAGCAATTTGTTTCTCTAGGGGGGACTATACGCAATTGTGCTGGAGGCCAGACTCCTTGGGATTCCTGGATTAGCTGTGAAGAAAATCTGACTCTTCCTGCACCGGGTGGAGCTACGAAAAAGCATGGCTATAACTTTGAGGTTCCGGCAACAGATGACATTCAGGTTGCCGAGCCGATTCCCCTTGTGGCAATGGGCCGCTTTAACCATGAAGCTGTCGCAGTTGATCCGGAAAGTGGATGGATCTATCAAACTGAAGATGACGGCAATAGCTGCTTCTATCGCTTCCGTCCTAATGTCCGTCCTACTAAATATGGCGACCTTCAGACTAGTGGTGGAGTGCTTGAGGCCCTAGCTATAAAAGGAATGTTTAAAGTTGATACCGGCACGAATTTTATTCAGTATAAAAACCAACCATTGGAAGTTGAATGGGTGAAGATTGATAATGTTGATCCCGCTACCAATAGCACCGCCACTTCAGTACGGGTTCAGGGGCAAAATAAGGGTGCAGCTATCTTTAGGCGGGGTGAGGGTGCTAAGTATGGCAACGGCGGCTTGATCTACTTTACCTGTACTAGCGGTGGCAATGCAGGACAAGGGCAGGTTTTTGCTTATAAACCCAACAATAATGATCCTAACAGTGGTACTATCACCCTGATTGTAGAGTCTCCCGCAGAGGATATACTGAATTTCCCCGACAATATTACCGTGGCTCCCTTTGGAGATCTCTTCTTGTGCGAAGACGGTAGCAATACTGAATTCGTGATTGGCGTTACCCCCGAAGGCGATCTTTATCGGTTTGCAGCAAATGCTATTAACGGCAGTGAATTCGCAGGTGCTTGCTTCTCACCTGATGGCCATACAATGTTTGTCAATATTCAAGACCCTGGAATTACCTGTGCGATTTGGGGCCCTTGGAGCAGAAACCGAGCATAAGGTTTAGTTACATCTAAGTGATTTGATAACTTGCAGGGTACTCCAGTTTATTCTCGGAGTAGCCCTGTTTTTAGTAGATTTTGGGTGAGATTGCAAGAATGCATATAAAACAATATGTGGACGAGATCATGATCGAACGGTTTTTAGAGATAGCATCTACGCTCTTCACTGCTAGGCTAAACTTATAGTGCTTCTATGTCTGTGGCCCTTTTTTACTCCTGGTGGATAACTAATTTCGACACCACAAGAAGTTGCACAATAAGAGAAACAACGTAGCGATCGCTTGGCAGCAAAACTGCGAGAATTAAATATAGATCCAGATACTATTTAAGCTCCTCGCTGTCTTGCTTGTGCCTATTAACATCAGTGTTATGGATCTTCAGGAAAAACCCATTTTGGCGGTTCCGTCATTTTTTTCCGCAGACGTTCTTGTGCCAATTCCAACATTTTGTCTAGGGGAGTATCTTCAATAAATTTTGCGGCCGCCTCTCTATACTCGATATTCGGACATTTATCCCCTAAAACACACCCGTTAACACAGGCGACAGCACAGTTAATCTTTTGCTCCACAGTAAATTCCTCTCTCTAAAACTTATAAGTTATAAAGTTGTGAGTTCTAATATTCACCCCAAACTCTTTACTATCAGGCATTAACCTCTAAGTAAATTTTACCTTGCCAGTTGCTATCCTATTAGTCTAAACACCTACCATTTAGAAAGTTATCAGTTATGAGTTATGATTTTGACTCCTAACTTTTCACTCTTATGAAGGGCACTCATGTCAGAAGTTTTTGCTACTACTGGAACTATCGCTGCGATCGCAACTGCTGTTGTCCCCCAACAGGGTAGTGTTGGTATTGTGCGGGTATCCGGTTCTGAAGCAATGGCTCTAGCCCAAACTCTTTTTCACGCACCAGGGCGACAAGTTTGGGAAACTCACCAGATTCTCTACGGTTATATTCGTCATCCTCAAACGCGACAGTTGGTAGATGAAGCCCTATTGCTGATTATGAAAGCACCTCGTTCTTACACCCGTGAAGATGTAGTGGAATTCCATTGCCACGGGGGAATTATGGCAGTGCAACAGGTATTACAACTGTGTTTAGAAAACGGTGCAAGATTAGCGCAACCAGGAGAATTTACCCTCCGCGCCTTTTTGAATGGGCGATTGGATCTAACTCAAGCCGAAGGTATTGCTGATTTAGTGGGAGCTAAATCACCTCAAGCTGCCCAAACTGCCTTAGCTGGTTTACAGGGAAAATTAGCTCATCCGATTCGGCAGTTACGCGCTAACTGTCTAGATATTTTGGCAGAAATCGAAGCTCGAATCGATTTTGAAGAAGACTTACCGCCGTTGGATGATAAAGCAATAATATCAGAAATCGAGAAAATTGCCGCCGAAATAACGAGGTTATTGGCAACCAAAGACAAAGGTGAGTTGCTACGCGCAGGTTTAAAAGTGGCAATTGTGGGACGGCCAAACGTGGGTAAGTCGAGCTTATTGAATGCTTGGAGTCGGAGCGATCGCGCCATTGTTACAGACTTACCTGGTACAACCCGCGATGTGGTTGAATCCCAGCTAGTTGTCGGGGGAATTCCCGTACAAGTGCTAGATACAGCCGGGATTCGGGAAACAACAGATCAAGTGGAAAAAATTGGTGTGGAGCGATCGCGTCGTGCCGCCAATGCAGCTGATTTAGTCTTGCTTACCATCGATGCTTCAGCAGGTTGGACAGAAGGCGATCAAGAAATTTACGAACAAGTACAACACCATCCATTAATTCTAGTCATTAACAAAATCGACTTAGTAGAAGAAAGCGAAAGAAAAACTCTTCAATCTCAAATACCCAATCCAAAATCTAAAATTGTCACAGCAGCAGCTCAAAATCAAGGTATTGATGCTTTAGAAGTAGCAATTTTAGAGTTAGTCAAAGCAGAAGAAGTCCAAGCAGCTGACATGGATTTAGCCATTAATCAAAGGCAAGCAGCAGCTTTAACTCAAGCTAAAATATCTTTGGAAGAAGTACAAACAACAATTGTCCAGCAGCTCCCTCTAGATTTTTGGACAATTGACTTACGCGGTGCAATTCAAGCACTGGGAGAGATTACTGGAGAAGAAGTAACAGAATCAGTTTTGGATAGGATTTTTAACAAGTTTTGCATTGGTAAATAAACCCCAACTATTCTGTTTTTGGTAATCTTAGTAGCGACTGTCTTAAAAGTCAAGCGATCGTGAACAAAAAACCGGGACTGTGAACATTGACGCAACAGGGGAACGCTGCGCTAGATTCGGTGGTGGCTGGTA
>NZ_JACJSH010000043.1:0-64797 GCF_014698055.1 Nostoc sp. FACHB-133 | reverse complement strand
CAGAGAAGGGAAAATATAGTACACAGCGTATAAGATTTAACTCCAATTCTTCTGCTTAATTTTTTGTTACATACTTATAAATTTTTCCCACGGCTTACTTATTTTGGGTTTTGAGACAGGATAAAGTTCGGCAATTCCTTAAAGAATTACCGACTAACTTGCCCAAAGCCTTAAGGTTTTGGGCGCTGCATATATGAAAAGTTAATTTATTGGCGACTCCTGAAAAACTACTAGATTTAGGCAATAGGCAGAAAAGTTATTGCCTGCTTGTTTTACGCTCACTGTTGATTATCAAGGTTAGCAATCGCAAATATAGGTAACTTACTAGTGTGTTCTGCTGAATCTTTCGATGTAAATAGAAATGTAGCTTTTATACCAAAAAAAAACTTCCGTAGAAACAAGTAACTTGTTTAGCGATGAGTGAATGCATAAAAACTGAAAAATTAACTTTATTTTGGCAATACAGATCGCAATCGTAGTGTTTGAAATAAAAGCAGAACATCCTACAAGCTATATATCAAAGCTCTTTTGAATATTTGCTGCTATGCATACATGATACCGTGTGTAGTTATTGGTGTAGTGAAATAAAAAATTAAGTCAGTGATTTCAATCACCAAGTAAAGCGATCTTAATTTAATAAAATGCAAATAGCTCATGGATGTGATGCAATTTAACCATATCCATGACCAGCGTTTACACTTAGTAGCGGAAACTATTATCTGATTTCAGACCAAGCAAGTCTCAATATAAATACTAAGTTTGACAATTATGTATGTCAAAATTTTACAGTAATTATTTTTTTCAATACCAAACATACCCGACCTTTTTAGTCGGGTATGTTTGACTGGTATTTTTACTCGTGTTACTATCAGGCGACAGTGACAGACAAACAGGGAAAGCTAGTTTATGACTCAGGCAATCAAAACCCAAACCCAAACCCAAAGCAGCACTGCCTACTTTCAAGCTTTAAAGTGTAAAGAGTGTGGTGCCGAATATGAACTCAAAGCCAGTAATGTTTGTGAGTTATGTTTTGGACCGTTAGAAGTCAAGTATGACTACAATGCTCTCCGTCTGACTGTCACTCGTGAAACAATTCAAGCCGGGCCCAATTCAATTTGGCGCTACCGTCCCTTTTTGCCTGTTGCAACTGACAATGTTATAGATGTGGGAACGGGGATGACTCCCTTGGTTCGTTCTCACCGTCTTGCCCGTCGCCTGGGTCTAAATAAGCTTTATATAAAAAATGATGCGGTTAATATGCCCACCCTTAGCTTTAAGGATCGGGTAGTATCAGTTGCTCTATCAAGGGCAAGAGAGTTGGGTTTCACTACCGTTTCTTGCGCTAGTACAGGTAACTTGGCAAATTCTACAGCTGCGATCGCAGCTCATGCCGGTTTAGACTGCTGTGTGTTCATCCCCGCAGATTTAGAAGCCGGTAAAATTATCGGTAGCTTGATCTACAGCCCAACGCTGATGGCCGTCAAGGGTAACTACGATCAAGTAAACCGTCTCTGTTCGGAAGTTGCCAATACACATGGCTGGGGTTTTGTCAATATTAATCTGCGCCCTTATTACTCTGAAGGTTCCAAAACGCTAGGTTTTGAAGTTGCTGAACAACTAGGCTGGGAGCTACCCGATCATGTTGTTGCTCCTTTGGCATCTGGTTCGCTGTTTACAAAAATTTATAAGGGTTTCCAAGAATTTATCGAAGTTGGTTTAGTGGAAGATAAGAAAGTCCGTTTCAGTGGCGCTCAAGCAGAAGGTTGTTCACCGATTGCTCAAGCCTTCAAAGAAGGACGCGACTTTATTAAACCAGTTAAACCAAATACAATTGCGAAATCGCTAGCGATTGGTAATCCAGCAGACGGTATTTATGCTGTGGAGTTAGCTCAGAAAACTGGTGGTAACATTGAATCAGTCAATGATGCAGAAATTATTGATGGCATCAAGTTGCTGGCAGAAACCGAAGGCATCTTCACAGAAACGGCTGGTGGTACAACCGTGGCCGTGCTGAAAAAACTGGTAGAAGCTGGCAAAATTGATCCAGATGAAACTACCGTGATTTACATCACCGGCAATGGTCTAAAAACCCAAGAAGCAATCCAAGGCTATGTTGGTGAACCCTTGACTATTGATGCTAAACTGGATAGTTTTGAACGCGCCCTAGAGCGATCGCGTACTCTTGATCGCTTGGAATGGCAACAAGTTCTCGTTTAGTTAGCAGTTAGGAGTTATGAGTTTTTTATTCATGACTCCTAACTCTTAACTGTATTCCTAACTCTTCACTTTGTACTTTTATGGCTGTAACAGTTTTAGTTCCTACGACTCTTCAGAATTTGACTAATAATCAAGCTACTCTAGAATCCAACGGTAGCACCATCGCTGAATTGTTGGATTCTTTAGAACAAAGCTTTCCTGGGATTAAATCCCGGTTGTGCGATGACGAAGGCAAGCTACGTCGGTTTGTAAATTTTTACGTTGATAGTGAAGATATCCGCTATTTAGATGGTATTAACACAGCCCTAAAAGATGGCGATGAAGTAAGTATTGTCCCCGCTGTTGCTGGTGGTTAATACAGAAAACATCAAAGAAAGTAAAAAACTTACCAGATAAACCTTTGAGAAATTAACTGATTTCCCGTCTAAGATTGAGAATCAGTTAAAAACTTAGCGATCGCCTGAGATAATTTGAGAGAGTACCAACGCTTAACTCTTACTTCATATCGTCGCAGAGATGGCGATCGCTCTTACTGACATTCGGATTATTTTTTAGATAGTCATACAGCCAATCACAACCACGCTCCAGTAAGCTATCTAAATTCTTGAGATGATTTAGCTCATCCAAATTCCAGAGAATTATAGCCCCATCAGCACTGCCCAAAGCCAGAGTTTTACCATCGGCTGAGAAATTCGCGCTTAATAAATGATCGCTGTGCCCAGTCAAAGTTCTCATTAAATGACCGTCGCGTGTCCAAAGTTTTACAGTTTTATCATCACTGGCTGTTGCAATCATCTTACCGTCAGGTGAAAAATTCACGCTATTCACCTGATCGGTGTGCCCCTGCAACTTTTTGTACCAGCGAAACTCGCCCTTGTCATCCTGCTTCCAAAGTATCACCGTCTTATCATTACTACTAGTGGCAATCATATCGCCACTAGGTGAGAACTTAACGCTCAAAACCCAACTGTTATGCCCGTTTTTCCCTGCGAGAGTTTTGTAGATGTGAAACTCGCCCTTATCGTTTTGCTTCCAAAGTTTTACCGTGTTGTCATCACTAGCTGAGGCAAGCATCTGACCGTTTGGCGACCAAGCTACAGCCCTTACCCAGTCCTGATGCTTGTTAAGAATCTGAGGTTTGATGCCATCTAGTCGCGATATTATTACTTTGTTGTCCATACTACCCAAAGCGATAAACTGACCGTTGGGTGAGAAATTCAAGTCCAATATCTTATCGCTTTTCGGAAAAAGGGTTCTCAGTAATTTACCGTCACGGTTCCAGAGTTCCACTGTGTTATCATCGCTAGCGGTAGCAATTGTCTGACCATCAGGTGAGAAACTAACGTTATCGCTATGCCCCTCAAGAGTTTTGTCTAAAGTACCATCGCGCTTCCAGAGTTTCACTGTCTTGTCACGGCTGGCTGAGGCAATTATTTTGTCATCAGGTGAGAAATCTACCTGATTAACGCGATCGCTATGACCATTGAGAATACTTACCACACCACTACCATACTGAATCTTCATTGTGCTGTCAGCGCTAGGAGAAGTAGGAATTTGGGCGTTGTGTAAGCAACTGGTATTACCAACTTGCCAAAGTTTCATCGTACCGTCAGCACTGGCAGAAATTAGGATTTTACAGTCAGGTGAAAACCTGACAGCATAAACTCCATTGCTATGTCCTGATAAAGTTGTGAGTAAAGTACCGTCAGGCTTCCAAAGCTTTACAGTCTTGTCGTCACTAGCTGTAGCAATCATCTTACCGTCGGGTGAGAAAGCCACACTATTGATTCCATCTTTATGTGCTTTAAAATTTTTTAAAGGAGTGCCGTCTCGATTCCAGAGTTTTACTCTGTTGTCGTTACCAGTCGCAGCAGCACCACCAGCCGCCGCCGCAATTGTCTGGCTATCGCTTGACCAAGCAACATCCCAAACAAAGTCGTCATAGCCTTCTGTAGTGTGCAAAAGCTTACCATTAGATGTCCAGAGTTTCACAGTTTTGTCTCGGCCACCAGTGGCAATCATAGTACCGTCGGGGGAGAAAGCCACACTATTCACTCCATCTTGATGTGCTTTAATCGTTTTTAATAAAGTGCCATCTGGCTTCCAGAGTTTAAGTGTACTGTCTCGACTTCCTGTAGCAATTGTCTTACCATCTGGCGAGAAATCAATACTATAAACTCCCTTATTTTCGCTACTATTTACTCCATCTTGATATGCTGGCAGAGTTTTTAATAAAGTGCCGTCCCGCTTCCAAAATTTTATGATGCCCTGGAAATCGCCTGAGACAATTGTCTGATTGTCAGGTGAGAAACTCAAACCTAAGACTTTATCTTTATGTCCTTCAAGCGTCTTGTACACGCTACCATCTAGATTCCAGAGTTTTATAGTATGGTCATAACTAGTTGAGGCAATCAACTTACCATTATGGGAGAAAGTTACACCCCAGATTAGAGCTTTGTGTCCTTCTAAGCGATCGCGCTCTACTATCCAGTAAACTGATTGTTGTAATGCCGCTATAACTTGGGTACGAATTTCCGAATCGGTTTTTCCCCAGTCTGTAGCTTGGAGTTTTTTACCTGCTTTAATGGCTTGTTTAAGTGCTTCAAACCTTTGATTTGAGGCAAAAAGAGCTTCTGAAGCTTTACTAATCGCAATTGTCTCAGCTTGTTCTGTCTTTTGCCTTTCAGATTCTGCCCGCACTCCCAATCCTACAGCTATAACTGCCAGAATGGACATTATAGTGACTCCTGCGATCGCAAAATTTAGTTGTCGTTTTGCGTCATTGCGTTGTCGTTTGAGAACACGATTTAGTTCTGCTTCAGCGTGTTGCCGTTGTTCCTTTTCCTTTTTCTGTTCTTCTAATTTTCTTGCTTGTTGTGACTGCCGGATAAAAGATACTAGATAGTCATGAACCAGTTGATATAGGTTAGCAGGGTCTTCAGGAATATTTAACACCAGCCCCGAACCAACTAAAATCTCTAAAACTAGATTTAGTTTTTCTTTTTCTGAGACAATATCTGCTGTTTTTAAATCTTCCGCTAAATTGTCAGAAGTTTTGAAGGGACGAGTGCCTTTCTCGTCTGTTAATAAATATAAAACTACTCTGGCGCAGAGTTCGTTTTCAGAACCACAGTCTTTAATAACTTCTTCTAAAAATCGCTCGACTAGTTTTTCTTTTGTTCCTAACTGAAGATATTGTTCTAAAGTTGTAATTTTATCTGTTTGGAGTTGCGAACCGACGATTTGTAACTCAATCGGGCGTACCTCGCCAAGTTCGTCTGATAAATCTTCTACTAATTGAGCGACTAACTCAGGCTCTAAGTAAAAGTGGGTTTGTTCAGTCAGACTTTGTACAACAGCTTTGGCATCTTTTGAAGAGAAATTTCCTAAATAATAACGAATATCCTTATCTAAAATATTGTTATTAATTGCTCTAAAATTCAGCAGGCGATCGCATTCTAATAAATAATGCAAATAATCTTCTCTCAAACAGAGAATGACCTTAACAAAAGGAATATCCAAACAAAGTTGCAAGAACTTATAAAATTGCTGTCTTTTACTTTGATCTGTGTAAACAAAGAAAAATTCTTCAAACTGATCAAAAATTAAAACTGTTAACTTCCGCTCGGATTTTTTCCGCAAACTTTCACAGATAAATTCTATTGAATTACTAGATGTACCATTATCTGCTAAACATTTTGCCAATATCGCCATCCAATCTGTATAAACTCGTATTACAAGAGGTAATACATCACGCGCATCTATTGATTGTAGTTGCAGTGTTGGTACTAGTCCCCCGTTCAAAATTGAACTTTTACCTACTCCTGACTGACCATGAAATACAGTCAATTTATGGTCAGTCCGGCTCATGCGTTTCATCAACCGATTGACATCTTGTTGACGACCAGAAACAGCAATTTCTTGAGCAACTTTTATGAGATTTTCTCCTTGCACTAGGGCCGGGTTAATTACCTCATGCCGAGGAATTAAATAAGCTGCCCCAATAAAAGCACGAAAACCATATTGATGTTCAATTTTTATTTGCTCTTGCTTAATCTGAAAAGCTGCAAGATATTGATATTCTTGATAATAAATACTTTGTAACCTCTCCAAAATCCGAATGTAAAGCTCTGGATCGTATTGAGGTTTAGTTTCTCTTCTTGCAGCTTCTAAAGTAGTTAAAGCATCTTCCACCTTCTTAAGCTGCTGTAGCGCTCTGGCTAGTGCAAATAAATACCAACCTTGATGATAATATAGCACCAATTCTAAATTAGCTTTCGATTGGATGGATTGGTTCCTAGCTACAATAGAAAGCGCTGTTTCGGCAGCTTGTTTAGCTTTGTCCCAAGCAGACTGAGAAAGTGCTACTTCAGCGATAAATCCATAAGCTCTTGCTTTTCTAAACCAATCAGGATAAGTTTGATATAGAGTTAAAGCTTTTTGAGCAACTGCTTCTAATTCATCCCACTGCTGAAGCTTTTGTAGTACTTCTCCCAAAGCGTTGATAAATTTTGCTACCAAGTCAGGACGATTCGCCTGCTCAAATATTCCGATACATTTGTAATAATAATTTTTAGCGTTCGAGCAAGCATTTTGTTGTTCTGTTAAATGCTGCACGGCGTAGGTACGCCACCATAACCCCAAATTGTACAGTACACAACCTTGCTGTTCTAGTTTAGAACTCTGTTGCAAAAGTGCGAGACTGCGTTCATAATGCTGGCGTGACTGTTCCAGCGAAACCGCATCTCGACCCAAAACAAATTCTAAACTGGCTTCTAGTTCTGCGTCTAACTTTACACCCCGCTTTTGCAGTTCAGCTTGTGCTAACTCAAGTTCTACGCGCTGCGGCGAACCGATTGCCAAGTTGATTGCGGAATTATCGAGAAATTTTCCTGCGCCAGCATCTAAAACTTGAGCAAAAACTGATTCAGCAGTTTGTTTGATAAATTGAACTAAATCAGCAGTTGCGATCGCAAAATGAATTATTGTGGCCCAATTCTCAAAATCTGTCGCTAATCTGATCAGCTTTTGCAGAACTTGGTCATTAACCAGTAACATGACTGGGAACGGGAAGTTTTTTCTAAACTCCTCCCGTACTTGGTTAGCTGAAGTTAGAACTGTATCAATATCTTTAACCGATTCCAAACCAAAAACCATTAACGCTGATGGCTGTTCATCTCCCAATTTTTCACCTATAGACGTGTAAAGAGTTTTCACGGACACGGGTAAGGTAATTTCACGGATTTTAACAGGAGATAGTTGGTGTAGACGTTGTACTATATCTTGACGGAAAGCTGCATAGTTACAGCGCAGCAAAGTTAATGAAAATTCTCCCTGAGAAAGGTTAATTGCTCGCACCAAAGTTTGCAATGAACGTTCATTGTCAAAGGGTAAATTTTCTGGCTCTTGCTGATTACTCATAACATAAATAATTTACCTTATAATAGCCGTTTGTATAATTACATCATCTAAGTAGAGGGCAGTAGGCAAGAGAATAATTTTTGCTAATTTTAAAAGCTGTAGCTGCTCCCGTCACGATTGACATCGCTCCCATCACTACTGACATCGTTCCCGTCACGACTGACATCGTTCCCGTCACGACTGACATCACTCCCGTCACGATTGACATCACTCCCGTCACGACTGACATCACTCCCGTCGCGATTGACATCGCTCCCGTCACGACTGACATCGTTCCCGTCACGACTGACATCACTCCCGTCGCGATTGACATCGCTCCCGTCACGACTGATATCGCTCCCGTCACGACTAAGATGCTTAACGTTATACAATTTTACAAAATACTTGATAAGTAAGTCGGTGCAAACATTTCAAGCTATGTTAATAATTTTAATGTAGGGTGTAAGTAGAACTACTGAAAAAAACCAAACTATGTTAAGCAATGTAAAAATAATAGGATTCAGTTCGTAGTAAGGACTTTAGTCCTTTTATGAGAACTAAAGTTCTCACTACAAACCTTTAATTATTTACCTTGTTCTACTTATTGTCGCGTAGGGCAACGCACATTAATACCCCGATTCATAACCTAAATTCCTTGGCTTCAGCCAAAATCGGATTGACATCAAACCAAGAACCATCTTCATTCCGGTATTCAAATACAAACATACTGCGGAGCAAAAGTTCGTATCTTTCGTGACCTCTCAAGCTTTTCTCTTGCGTCACCTCACGTAGTAATTCCCATTCATCGGGCGTAATTGCCAAAGTTAGCTCATTGCGGCGTTGTTTTATCACCCTATCCACACATTCCCGCGACAGAGGTGGGTCTTCTTGCTGAAGACAGCGAAATAATAACATCAGCAAATTACGCAAATGACCGCCGCTAACTCGGCAAAGTCGCTCTAAAGTATCAGGACTATCAAAAACCTCGGTAATTAAATTTTGACTTTGTTCCCAACTGACACCAGGAAAAGCCCTCGTCATAACCATCTGTTGCAGTAGCGTGATTCCTTGTGAAAATTGCGAACCATCTTGCAATTGCACAGGAACCATCGGCAAAACCTTGGGGTCTACGCCAAAGCGATTTGTTAACCTTCCTAAAGCGTTGGAAAAAATCAACACTAGGGGAATTGTATAAACAACATGACAATTTAGCTGGTTTAACTGTTCACCACGTTCTACAAAAAGATATTCTGGCTGGTAATAACCCGAAGGCTTCAAAGAATTATCCACTCTGTCGAGATTATCTATAATTACTACCAGTCCTTGTTTACTTTGCTGCTTGAGTTTTTCTATAGCAGGCTTGAGCAATTCTTTGTTAATTGATTCTAAAATGCCATTGGTACGTGGTTCTAAATATTGCCGCAACTGACCGCGAAGTTTAGGACTATCTTTAGTTTTGGCAGTAATTTTGGCAATACCTACAGATAATTCAGCCTCCACCCCAATGTCTAGCGGCGTTTGCAAAAACTCTGAAATTTCGGTAAATAGATTTTTAAAGTATCCTGGTTTAAGGTTGATTTTTATTGCTTCTAGACTTTGACTGACTTCACGAGCTACTGCTAGTAAAATATCTGTAACATCAATATCAGCCATATCCAGGCTTTGGCTAGACTCAAAATAAACCACATGAAATCCCTGCTGCTCTAACTCTGCCTTTAGCCGCAGTAACTCAGTGGATTTACCACAGCCAATATGTCCGGTAAATAATTGACAGGTAGGTTGTTCTGGTGCAAGGCGGGTGATAGTTCGCCCAAGTTCTTCAATAATCTTGGCACCACGAACTTTAGAGAAATCAATATAATATTGTCTATCCTCCGGTTTGCTCACAACCAGAGTTTTACTGGGGTTGCAAGCTTGAAAAAACCTGACTAAATCTAGTTTCATCACAAATCACCTGAAATTAGCCTGATACTCTTGCCATTTCAGTGATTATACAGATGATAAAGCGGCTATTTCGGAAAAAACTTCTTTAAGGCTACTGATTAAGGACTTCCATAAAAAACGTGAGTTCGACAGACCTCTCCCTGGTTTTGCGTAGTAAAACCAGGGAGAGGTCTTTTGGATGGATATGATATGACCCAATACGGTTCAGTTAATGCTAAAACTCTTTGTCAAAGTCAATTTTTTTAACGAACCACAGAGGCGCAGAGGGCACTGAGAGAAGAAAGAAATGCTGTATTGTGATATTACCATTCGAACTCACGTTAAAAAAATATCCAAATAGTAGAGGCGCACAACTGTGCGCCTCTACCTGTAATTTTCTGGCTTTACCAAAAGATGACAAAAGCAAATGTCTACAATTTCAACTTTTCACCCCGAATTGAATAATCTAACAACTCCATCGGGTGAATGACTGAAATATTCTTACCTTGTAACTGCAAATGCTTTGTAATTTGCAAAGTACACCCCGGATTAGCAGAAGCAATTAACTCAGCACCAGTATTCAACAAATTCTGTACTTTTTGCTGACCCAATTCTTCAGCAACTTCTGGTTGCAGCATATTATAAACCCCAGCACTACCACAACATAAAGCCGCATCTACAGGTTCTCTCAACTTCACCCCTGGAATTTGTCGCAATACCTGACGCGGTTGGACGCTAATCTTTTGACCATGCAATAAATGACAGGCATCTTGATAAACTAAATTCAAGGGTTTATCAGTGAGTGGCGACAGTTTCGCTGTTATACCAACAGTTGCCAAAAACTCTTGAGCATCTTTAACTTTAGCTGCAAAATCCTTCGCTTTTTCCCGATATTCGAGGTCATCTTCTAAAATATGACCGTATTCTTTTAAAGTATGACCACAACCAGCAGCATTGATAATGACAAAATCGACATCAGTGTTAGCAAAACTATCAATCATCTGTCTTGCTAAAGCTTTCGCCTGTTCTGTTTGTCCTTGGTGTTCAGGAAGCGCTGCACAACAACCTTGAGATTTGGGAATCACTACTTCACAACCATTCGCTGTTAAAACCCGCACCGTTGCTTCATTAACTGGGGAGAAAAACAGTCGTTGCACGCATCCCAAAATTACCCCGACTCGATAGCGCTTCTCACCTTTAGCAGGAATCACACTAGGCAGATTATCTTTAAAAGATTTGAGGGTAATTTCTGGCAGAATTGATTCCATTGCTGCCAAACGGGGCGATATTTTATTGAGTAAACCTGTAGCGCGAAAGAATTTAGCAAACCCCAACTTTTGATAAACCAACAACGGAACTAATAAAAACCGTAAAAGATTGGGATAGGGAAACAAAGAAAATATCAGTTGACGAAAAAATTGGTCTGGCAAACTGCGGGGATAATTTCGTTCAACTTGGTGGCGAGTTGCAGAAATCAATTTGTCATACTGCACACCAGAAGGACAAGTACTCACACAAGCAAGGCATCCCAAACACGAATCAAAATGTTCTACGGTTGCCGTATTGAGAGCAATCTCACCCTCATTAATTGCATCCATTAAATAGATGCGTCCTCTAGGTGAATCCATCTCCTTGCCAAGCACTCGATAACTTGGACAAGTCGAAAGACAAAATCCACAATGTACACAACTATCAATCAACTTTGGGTCAGGCGGATGACTCTCATCAAACCCCTTCAAATTCTTTAAACTAGCCGTATTATTAACAGCATTTTCTGAAACTTGCATAATTTTCTTTCCCCTCTCTATCTCAGCGCACTCAGCGTCTCTGCGGTTTCTTTCTTAAATTCCAACCACAAACCGCCCCGGACTTAAAATATTCTTACTATCAAACTGTTCTTTAATACGGCGCATCAACGGCAAAGCATTCCCCGTATAACCCCAAACATCTATTTGTTCTTTAACCGCTATTGGTGCTGACAAAATTGTTAAAAAACCACTATAAGCTTGAGTGCGATTGCTTCCAACAGAGTGTAGCTCATCGCGGATTTTCAAAACTTGATTTTTATCCTCTAATTGTAACAAACCCAAACCACTACTAATATGAATTAAACCCAACCCCACCTGAGTCAAAATCTCTACAGCAGCAGTAGGCAACACTCCTATTTTGCAGGTAATTACAGATTCTGTGGCAGAAAAATGTATTCGTTCTTGCAATCTCTGCCATAGACTAGCTTCATCAGCGTCAGCAAAAATTGCCCCATTTAAACCTAACTTTTGACCTACTTCCAAAACTCGGTTTGACTGTTCTTTAACACTCTCACTAATACTCTGAAAACGGGCAATTAATCCCAGTCCTTGACCCAAACCTAAGCTAGACACCAATTTAGTTGATAGCAAATCAGCCTGAACTGGTGTTAATGCCGAACCTCGAAGGATATCAGCCGCTTGGGATACAGCCTCGGCACTACCAGTTAGTACCACCGTTCCCGATGCCTCTGATAGCGGATACACACGGAAAGTCAGTTGACTAATCAAGCCTAATGTCCCATAAGACCCAGTAAGCAACTTCATCAAGTCATATCCGGCAACATTTTTAACTACTCTTCCCCCAGCTTTGGCGATTTCTCCATCAGCACGGACAAAGGTAACACCTAGTAACTGGTCGCGCACACTACCATAACGTTGCCGCAGAGAACCTGTATCACCTGTGGCGACAATACCGCCAATGGTTGCTGACTCCGGTGCTGTGGGGTCAAGGGCGAGAAATTGCCGCGATTTTGCCAAAAGTGCCTGGAGATCCGAGAACTTCATTCCAGCTTCGACTGTGACAGTCAAATCGCCAACAGCGTGTTCAATCAGTTGGTTGATGCGTTCTGTGCTAACTACGACATCAACGCCCTTAGCTAAACCACCCCAGCTAAGTTTACTGCCACTACCACAGGGTAGGACGCGCCAGTTGTGACTGTGAGCTTTGGCGATGACTGCGGCTAGTTGCTGTTGGGTGCGGGGATAGACGATACAAGTGGGAGGTTTGCCAGAAGTTACAGCCTGTTGGATACGTTTTTGCTGGCCTATTTCGATATTTTCCCAAAGGCAAACAGCATTTTCTTCGCCGATAATAGATGCAAAATCAGTAGCGCACACGCCTTGCGGCTTGTCGTTAGATATCGCTTTCATTGAGTTTATTTTTTTACGCTCTATCTCTAATTTACTGGCTAACCTGACCAAAAAAGCGTATTGCCATTAATATACGGTGGCTGTAGATGCCTAGGTTGGGCTGCGCCAACACGAACCACGCTACTCATTTGCGATAAACAACGCTTGTAACGAATGATTTACTGATATTACCAACCTAATAAAATATTAAAATTGTATTAAATGTTTACTTAATTGCCTAAACAGTCTTAACTGCCCTTGCATTTTCATTAAAAGAGTAAGAGTATGTTTATAGAAAATTACTTTAATTTTCCTTAACCATTAAGTTGATCTAAATACATAACTTCTTCGCACTCTACTTAATGGTTAAGTTTGCTTTTTTCTCATTGATTCAATAAAGCGGAACCGAAAGATTAGACAATCCATTCTAAAACTAGAATTTCAGGTGGAATGAAACCATGAATATATTTAAGTACATCAAAAAGGTGATCGTTTTTGCCCTGGTTGTGTTTAGTTTGAGTTTGGCGCTTCAAAGCCCTAGCTATGCGGCAGCTTTAGAAGGAAAATGGAAGCTTACCTCCTTAAACAATTCTCCTGTTCCCGAACAGTTTAACATTACAGTCGCCTTTGATCCTAATGAAAGCAGAATCACAGGTAATGCAAATACAGGCTTTGCACCCGTGCCATATTTTGGCTCTTATAAATCGACAGAGAATACAGTCGAACTACTAGGGCCTGTAATAAAACCACTTATATATCTTGGTGAAGAGGGGGAGAAATATTTTTCTACACTAAATTCAGCCGAGTCTTATGATATACAAGATCAAAAGCTAACAATTACCGACTATTTCGGTAAAAAGTTGAGCTTTGTTAAAGCTGAATAAACTTATGATGTTCTTGTAAGCGGTTCCACATTTAAATTGCATATACTGGGCGGGCAGGATGCACACCCCACAAGAGTTATTTATATTTAATTCGATTATGCAAATTAGATGTTTTTTAGCTTATTAAGAGCGATCGCGCTTTGGTTGAGTAAGGTGTTAGCCTTATCCAACCTATTTTATTGGGAACTTTCTTATATCTTGACGGCAATTTTAAAATCTCAAAAGAAAAAGTAGTAGATTAGTTAAATTAACTAATCTACTACGGGTAGAGTTAGGAGACAATTTTGATATCTATAGCAATCCTAAATTAGTTGTAAAAATTATTTTTTAAACTTAGAAGCAAAGTTGTGAGACAGTCAGGTTGTTATTTTAATAGAATTTTATGCTAATTTGATTAACTTTTAAAAAAGGTAGCAGATGGGGAGAAATTACCCGTCTGCTACAAGTAAACGGAGGTATAAACTTGATTATTTAATTGGCATGAACCAATTCTTGAGGCGCGGCGGCATCATAAGCTACAGCTTTAACAAATTCTTTGAGGACATCTTTGAGCCTTTGGTCAATTTCTTCATCTAAGATGACACTGTTATCGGCTTGCCGTTGAATTTGTTTGTCTACTGCATAAACAGTAGCTAAGATATGCCGCGCTCCTAATTCAGATAATACAGGTTTTAGAGCATATTCAATTGCCAATAAATGAGCGATCGTTCCACCAAGGGCAATTGGTAATACGGGTTTACCTGTCAATGATTTTTGTGGGAGCAAATCTAGAAATGTCTTCAGCACTCCTGTGTAAGCAGCCTTGTAAATGGGGGTGGCAATAATCACACCATCTGCCTTTGCTAATAAAGCTTTTGGCTGTTCTAAAGCAGGGCTATCGTATCGTCCAAAAACTAAATCTTCAGCAGGTAAATCCCGAACTGAAATAATGTCTACATGCAAGCCTTCTTGTTGTAAAAGCTTGGCGCTGTATTCTACCAAACCATAAGTTCTAGATGGATGGGTTGGGCTACCTGCGATCGCTAAAATATTTGTCATTCAATTAAACTCTTATGTATTAATGGGAATAAGGAATGGGGAATAACCAATAACCTAAACTTTACTAGGATATGGATGTGGCTTTCTCTTTATGCTGCTTAGGGAAATCTTCATTTGCTACAATCTCGCCAAATGGACTCAAGACATGTTGCTTCTCTACTGCTGGCAGATTTTCTAAGGGCAAATGGGGAAATAGAAGTTCTGCGACTCGATAAGCTTCTTCTAGGTGGGGATAACCAGAGAGAATAAAGGACTCAATACCTAAATCTGCATATTCCAACATTCTGGCCGCTATGGTTTGAGGATCGCCTACTAAGGCTGTTCCCGCACCACCCCGCACCAAACCAACTCCTGCCCAGAGGTTCGGACTAATCTCTAAAGCCTCACGATTCCCGTGGTGTAATTGAGTCATCCGTTGTTGTCCAACTGAATCCATCCGGGCATAAGCTTTTTGAGCTTTAGCGATCGCTTCGTCATCGACATATTTAATTAAATCATTGGCTGCATCCCAAGCCGCACTCTCGGTTTCGCGCACAATCACATGTAAACGAATCCCAAACCGCAAAGTCCGGCCTTCTGTTTCTGCAAGTCTGCGAACTAATGAAATCTTCTCGGCTACTTGCGCCCGTGGTTCGCCCCAAGTCAGGTAGACATCTACGTGCTTTGCAGCAATTTTTTGAGCAACAGGAGAGGAACCGCCAAACCACAAAGGTGGATATGGCTTCTGAACAGGTGGAAACAGCAGCTTACCATCTTGAATATTGAGATAATCGCCCTGAAGATTGGCTTGTTCTCCACTAGCGATCGCTCGCCATACTGTCAAAAATTCATCTGTTAATTCATAGCGCTGATCGTGATCCAAATGCAAGCCATCTCCCGCCAACTCTACGGGATCGCCTCCTGTCACGACATTAATCAGCAAGCGTCCTCCAGAGAGACGATCAAAAGTTGCCGCCATCCGCGCCGCTACTCCAGGGGATACTAAGCCGGGACGAATTGCCACCAAAAAACGCATCTGTCGTGTCAGCGATACCAGCGTTGACGCTACAATCCAAGCATCTTCGCAAGAACGTCCCGTGGGCAGCAATGCCCCTGTATAACCAAGGTCATCCACCGCTTGGGCAATCTGCCGCAGATAAGGAAAGCTTACTGCCCTTCCACCTGTAGCAGTTGCAAGGTAACGTCCGTCGCCGTGGGTTGGGATGAACCATAGTAGCTGCATGAATCCTGTCCTTTTAAACTACGGTAAAACGATAGAACTACCGTGCTTTGTTTATAGATGTAGAGTATCACATATTCTACAAAAGCCCGCAAGAAGTTTTTTTAGAAACTCCGGTATTCCGATCAAACCAATGTATATTAAGCTGTGTTCAATAATATAGCGATCGCAAAGATTGGAAATCGGGAATTGGGTATGGTTATTTTCCTTGCCCCCTTTTCCATCTCATTCCCTGATATCCCCTTGCTCCTTAGCCCTCTTACTGTCGTCTCTAAACGGAAATAAATTGGAGTTCAGATGTGGTGAGGTCGCGCCATTGACCCAATTGTAAGTCATCTAATCGTAGGTGGGCTATGCTGACCCTAACTAGTCGCAAAGTTGGAAACCCAACAGCCGCAGTCATGCGCCGGACTTGACGGTTTTTTCCCTCTGTCAAAGTCATTTCCAGCCAAGCTGTCGGTACATTTTTGCGAAATCTAATTGGCGGAGTGCGTTCAGGTAGCTCTGGCTCTTTTGATAAGAGCCTAACTTGTGCTGGTTGAGTGCGGTAATCTTGAATTTTTACGCCTGTTTGCAACCTTTTGATCGCATCTTCATCTGGAATTCGCTCTACCTGTACCCAGTAAGTACGTTTGTGACCAAAACGCGGATGGGCAAGGCGATGTTGCAATTGTCCATCATTCGTTAACAGCAGTAATCCTTCACTATCCCAATCTAAGCGTCCTACAGGATAGACATCAGGTACATCTATATAATCTTTCAGGGTGCTATGTGTGGGAGCATCTTTTGTAAATTGGCTGAGAACGCCATAGGGTTTGTAAAAAATAATATATCGGTGATGATTTGTCATTGGGCATGGGGCATAGGGCACTTGTACTGAGCGTAGTCGAAGTATGGGGCATGGGGCATTATTTTTCTCTTGCTCTTCTGCCCCCTGGTTTTATTTTCTAACGAGATTTAAACATTTTTGAGGGGAAATTTGGTCGCTATCGTCGTCTAAGTAAAGATTACGAATATCATCCTCAAACAAGCGAAACCATGATATACGCCGCTATGACGCATCTAATGTTACGTCGATTAGCCCGCAATCATAGTTGCTCAACTGCTTAAGATTTATTTTATAAACATCCTCTAAGAAACTTTGATATCTTGCAGTTTTGCCACCATTTCTGCACGCGCCGAAACCTTCAATTTACGAAACATCCTCTTCAAAGCTTGTTTGACAGAATTTTGCGTAATCCAAAGTTTTTCCCCAATTTCTGAGTTTGTTAACCCCTGCGCTACTAACTCGGCAATTTCTAACTCACGCGCTGTTAGAGGACTTACTAAAAGGGAATTGGATATTTGTGGTTTTGTCGTCCGTAAAGTCGCCATTTTTGCTGATAAATGGATACATAATGCACTCAGATCAGCCAGATCGTTGCCATTAAAAGCAGGATTTCCCTTATCACGAGCCAAGTTAAGTGTTCCTACAAGACGACCATCGCAAACAATTGGCCCAGTCATTACGTGTTCGTGATCAGAACGCGAGCAAAAATGCTTCCAGTCTCCTGGTGATAATAATAACTGCTCATGGGCGGGAGCGTGACGCTCAACCACGTAGCGCCCGACTGGATTGCTTTCTAAGCATACTGCCGGAATACCCTGAACATCGATTTGGGCCGTTGGCTGATCGTCTAGGAGATAAATACCCCAATTTTGCACACCAAAATGCTCACCAATTTTATCCGTGAGAGCTAGCCTTAATTCTTGCTCATTTCGGACATTGGCGATCGCATGAAATATGGCGTGGAGAGAATTAACCATAAGCATAAGTGTACCCAGTTGGGGACTATCCAAGCCTCAACAATTACTTCTATGCTAATACCAACGAAACTAAAACGCTAATTTACAGTAGCGACTAGGAGAAGCACATGACAGTTACACAACTCTCTGCTCAGGAACTTTTCCGGGCTGCTTATGAGAACCGCTATACTTGGGACAAGAATTTTCCCGGTTATACCGCAAATATTACCTTTAAGCAAGATGATAAAGTATTTACAGGTCAAGTTCGCATCAGCCCTAATCTCAAAGCCGAAGTTTTGGGTGTAGATGACGAGCCAGCCCAGAAAGCAATTCATGGTCAAGCGTGGGAGATAGCAATTCACCGCGTTCGCCGCAGCTTTGAAGACACCCACAGCGCCAATACCTTTAGCTATGGCAAAACTGACGAAACTGGTGCGGTTGAGCTTTTAATGGGTGGTAAGGCTGAGGGCGATAAATACAAAGTCCGCAATAATGAAGTGTGTCATGTTCACCGTCTAATCCACGGTACTTTCGTGACAATTGACACCTTCAGCAGCCACGACACCGGAGAAGGCTACTTGTCTCACCGCTATGACTCTGTTTACCATGACCCCAAAACTGGTGAACAAAAGGGCGGTAGAAGCGAATTTGTCGATGAATATGAAAAAGTTGGTGATTATTTTATCCTAAATCGTCGGGAGATTCGTACCGAGACAGCAGGAGAAATATCGATTCAGGAATTTATCTTCTCTGACATCAAATTGTTAGAACCTGTTGCTGCTTAATCTCTATTTTGTAGTTAAAAAATTAGCGATCGCTTTTTCTTAGTTTAAGGATGCGAACGCTTTTTTTTACATTCTGATTGATGAATATGAGGTTTTAAAAAGAGAGCTTGATATGCAAGAATATCGATAGCTGAGTTGATATTGGGCTAAAGGGCGATCCGCTTTACTTATTAAACCTGTAGTATTTAGAGATATTTTTGGTAATATTCCTCTATCGTGCCTACAGCTTTTAATAATGGCGAATCTAACGGCTCAATCCAATCAGCCACTTCACGAGCCAGCCCAAGGGTTGAGATTCCTCCTGATGCTTCAAGTTTACCAATCAGCGTCTTACTTTTAATAGATTCTAGGGCACCGATCAGATTGTTTAAACGCTCTGAATGTTTAAATTCTGGTTGTTTATCTCTACGAATCTGTTCGGCAATCTCAAGAGCTTTATCGAGCAATTTGATGAATTCTTCTGTCTTGTTTTCCATAATTTTTACGGACAACTAAAATCTTTTTCGATGATATTTTGTCCCTCAGACCACTTAATGTTTGGATCTCTTGTATCTTTAATAAAAGTCTGTTGACCACCGCCAGGATAGCATTGAGTGGGAGTTTGAGGGGCAACAATACCTTGATAAACTGTCGTTCCTGCCGGCAAAGTAACTGGTTGAATCATAGTGGCTTTATTGCCCCATGATTGATTGAGAGCTAAATTCCTAATTACTTCTACATTTATTTCGTATTTATCAGTTGTTAAATACCTACCATATCTATTCTCGCTGCTACTATAGTAACGATAAAAAGTCTTAGGCTCCTCTAGTTTGACTTCTTCACATTTAGAATTTAGGAAGGTAACGGCAATATCAGATGGTAGAGGACATGAAGAACTAACTTCTTGGGCAAGGACTCGTGGTGAATTGAATACAGTCCGTGGGAATGAACTAACTGAAAAACTAAGAATGCTTAAACCAATACCTATGGAAACAGACTTAAATTTCATACAAACTCTTCCTCCCAAGCTTTTATTGAAATATATAAAAAATGGCAAATTAAGCTTCGTTTCAGTGTAGTGGGTTTGTTAGACCCCTGAAGATAACGATGCCTGCGGCTGTCTGCGCCAACGCTTTTGTGAGCAATGCAATGGTCTTAAATTCGGGTGTGGAATCGGAAAATGCCACGTCTTTTATATTCTCAGGCTTAAAGCAAGGATGCAAGGACAGTTAAGACAGTTAAGTAAACACTTCAAAATTTGAGACGATACCTATGGCAACCCCTTCAGATGCAATACGGTTAGGTTAAAGGGTAAAGGGGAAAGGGACTCATGTTTTGAATACATCCTTTCCCCTTTACCCCTTACCCTTTACCCAGACCACAAGGAAAGTGAAAAATGCTTATCCGAACTGTATTGCCTTCAGGTGTACGCGCAGAATTCCTTGAATTACTTGTTGCACAGCTTCTTTACTCAAGCTGCCATCTACCCGCACAATTCTTGAAGGATAAGATGCTGCTAACTCTGCGTATCCTTGCTGAACGCGCCGATGAAAAGCGATTGTTTCTTGTTCAATGCGGTCTAATCCGATTCCATCTCCCCGTTTGCGGGTTAGTCCAACTTCGACATCGATATCTAGCCAAATAGTTAAGTCACTCTCTAAGCCAGCAGTGGCAATATAGTTAAGCTGATTGATTAAACTCATATTCAAACCGCGACCATATCCTTGGTAGGCAATGGTAGAGTCAGTGTAGCGATCGCATAAAATATATTTCCCTGCTGCGAGATTTGGTTTAAGTTCTTGTTCCACGTGTTGCGATCGGTCAGCAGCATACAATAAAAGTTCTGTCACTTCTGCAACTGGTTTATCCTCTGCCTTCTCTAGTAGTAAGCGGCGAAGATGTAAGCCTAACTCTGTTCCCCCTGGTTCACGAGTGACCACCACAGAAACACCCAAACTTTCCAACCACTGAGAACAAAGCTGCATTTGGCTGGTTTTGCCGCAGCCTTCCACCCCTTCAAATACAATTAATTTGCCACCCATGCTTTTTAAAGTTCGCTGCAATAAACTTGTTCGCTGACGTTTGATCAAGAATAGCGTAAGCTAACCCCAGCCCTTTAGGGCGGGGCTTTGTAGTAGCCCTGAGCTATCCGTGCTGAGATTACAACACAAATAACCCGAACCTCCAGGCAAGCTTACAGATTGCCCCAATAAAGAAATCATCTTTGCACCATTCAAATCAGCGTCGCCATGCCACCCACAGTTACCACATTTGAAACGCTTATCCGACCTCAACCCAATATGCAAGCATTGGTGGCAGGTTTGGCTTGTGTAGGCAGGTGGTACTGCAATCACCTCAACTCTTTCCTTAATCCCTTTGTATTCCAGGAAGGAGCGCAATTGATAGAACGACCAAGAGTTAGACCTTCTGCGCTCAACCTTATTTCTGGGTTGCTGGTTGGTGCGCTCCCTAATTCCAGTCAGATTTTCAATTGCCACAATCGCACTACTAGATTTTGCTTTTTGAATAATGCGATAGCTGATTTGATGATTAAGCCATTGCTGGAATCTTCTCTCTCTGCCCGACAACCGTTGCAAAATCTGCCTTGCCCTGCGGCGAGTAGACCTTGTGCCTTTCGTAGCTTTTTGTTGGAGAGAAGCTCTAGTTTTGGCGTATCTATCTCGAATCTCGTTTATTTGCTTACCGTCCCATTTATCCCCGTTGCTGGTTACAGCGATATCCCTACGCCCAAAGTCTACACCAATAACGTTGGTGGGTTTGAGTGGTTCAGGAACCTCATCTTTGATTTGAATATGAATGTAGTAGGAACCATCCCGATGCTTACACAATTGCGCCGATGTTGGTTTGCTCCCTTTGAGCTTACCTCGCTGGTAGTTGCCCACATCAAGTTTGATATGCTCCCTGCCTTCAATCAAAGTAAGGCTAACAGTCCAGTTTTTCTCTCTAAACGCAAAAATTCTAGCGTCGTAGTCGGCGCTAGTAGGCTTGAAAAATTTAACTGGTCTGTTCTTCTGTTTGGCAGTTTTGCGGTTTGCCCCTACTCTGGCACAAGCCCTGACTGCCAAATTAGCAGACAACCCAAACAAAGAACGCACGTCTTGATAAACAAGGTTTTGAATGGTTGTTTTACTAGTTATATGGGGCTTAACCTGCTCATTGGTATAGTTGCAAGCATCCGCAAACGCCTTCAATATTGCCTCAATTTGGGCAACTTGTTGAGGGGTAGGGTTAAGCTTGCAAACCAATGTCAGTAGTTGTTCCATGAGAAATTTATATCACATGTGAATTACTCACGGCGAAAAATAAAGCCTGCGCCTTACCCCCATGTCTGTTCGCGCAGCGTGTCGAAGACAAGCCAGGGGCTTCCACGGCGCGAGGTGTTTGGTGAAGTGTTACAGGTGGGTGAGACAACTACCCCGCAATTCACCAGTCTCTAAATACACAAAAACAAGTTTTTGGCAATTTGGCAGATCAACGATTTTTGATACTGATATTTTTGGGATTGTGCAACGAATGTAACAGAAGTTGCCATAACCAGGTGGTCTAGATTTTTAAGTTACTTCTGTAATTCCTTAAAGACATCAATTACAGCTAGTTATTTCAACTGGTATGTCAACGTGTCGGTGCATAATCAACTCGTACAGGAAATCAAGTATGTCAGGCGTAATTAAACGTCGTCAATTTATTCGGGCAACACTGGCAGCAACTGCAAGCATAGGCGTATCTAAGATTGCTTCTGCAACCTATCGTGGTGAAGAATGTGTAGAAGCGCTGGTGATTGGTAGCGGTTTTGGTGGAGCAGTTGCAGCATTGCGCCTTGGTGAAGCTGGAATTAAAACCATAGTATTGGAACGGGGACGACGATGGCCAATAACCAATGCAGGTAATACTTTCTCCACATATCAAAACCCAGATGGTCGGTCTACTTGGTTAAGTCCGACTACAGTTATATTCAACCAAGTTCCAATTGATATTTATACTGGTGTCCTGGATGTTAAGGTAGGCGATGGCATTATTGCTTATCGTGGAGCAGGGGTGGGAGGCGGTTCGCTAGTCTACAATGCTGTCAGTTATCAGCCAACTAAAGAACTTTTTTATCAAGTCTTTCCACGCAGCATCAAATATGAGGAACTGGATAAAGTTTACTATCCAAGGGTGCGTTCCGTCCTCAAACCATCTCCCATACCGGATGATATTCTAAAAACTGACTACTATTTAGCAAGCCGTATTTTATTAGAGCAAGCAGCCAAAGCTGGTTTAAAAGCCCGCAAACTTGATGTAGCTGTTGATTGGGATATCGTTCGCCAAGAAATTGCGGGTAAGAAGGTTCCTTCGGCGATCGCAGGTCAAGTTTACTATGGTCTTAACAGTGGTGCGAAAAATAGCTTAGATCGAAATTATCTGAGCAGGGCAGAAGCTACTAAAAAGGTGGAAATTCGACCCCTACATGTAGTCAACACGATCGAAGAATACCATGCTGGGCGTTACCGAGTTACCTGCAATCAAATCGATGAGCGGGGAGTTGTGCTGGCTAAAAAATTCTTTATCTGTCGTTATCTGTTTTTAGCAGCCGGTTCCATTGGCACCACCGAATTGCTTTTACGTGCCAAGCATAATGGGACATTGGGTCGCCTAAACAATCAAGTCGGAAAATTGTGGGGAACTAACGGTGATGCGGTGAGTGCAATCGTTACCTCTGGTCAAACTAATGCCACATTGGGCGGGCCAGCATCGGTAGTAATTGAAGACTTGGACAATCCCATCGCGCCATTAGTCATTGAGCAGCTTCCTTTTCCCATAGTTCCCCAAGGTGTCTTAGCTCCTATTAGCCTAGCGATCGCCAAGCCAGAGGGCTATCTGACTTACAATACTTCTACGCAATCAGCTAATCTATTCTGGCCAAAAGACTCAGCCAATAATCAGAAAATTACCCAGGCTAATCAGTATACTTACCAACGGCTAAATCAAGCGAATGGTACAACTTTTGGCGCACCACTTGACTTTAGCGCGACAGCGCATCCCCTTGGTGGTGCAACTATGGGTGCTGTATGCAACACTTACGGCAAAGTCCACGGCTATTCTAATTTGTTTGTTGTAGATGGTTCTCTGATTCCTGGTTCGACTGCCTGTACTAACCCATCGCTAACCATCGCGGCTTTAGCGGAGCGGTGCATGGATCGCTTTCTCAATAAGAAGCTTCCTGAAAGCATGGAGTGGGAGTAAAGATAGGCTACTATAAGCTACACCTGAAAGACTAAATTATGGTGTAAAGAAATGCTGGTGTTGTGAATATGTTATGATTTCGAGCAAAAAGTCTCTGTTCAGAACATTTAGAAGATGGGAACTCTAGCTAATAAGTTTAATTACAGTATCCCACCCAACACAGCCAATGATGTCCCATCCTGCTCATCCCACTTTGGGCCAATCTTCTTACCCGCGCTTGACTAGAAGCTTAAGTGCTGTTGAAAGTTGGGGTTTTGGTTTAACAGCTCATATTTCCTGGACAGCATTGGTTCCAGCAATTCATGCTGCTCTCGGTCCCCAAGCTATTTTTGTCTGGATACCTGCGGTGATTTTTGGAATGCTGCTCAACTACCAGGTAAAACGCTTGGGTATGCATTTTATAAATGTGGCTGGAGGAACGCCTAACTATGCTACTAAGTTGCTGCAAAACTATCCAGGAATAGCTTGCTATGCAGCAATTGGATACTTGCTCAACTGGGTTTCCTACCTGTCAGTTAATACCATCGTTCTCAAAGATTTAATTAAGGTGAATTTGGAGGCGCTGGGTATTGCCTGTCCAGAAATACTTTTAGATATTGGCTTTACACTGTTGCCATTTATAGTCGCGTTTAGTGGAACTCGCGCCCTAAGTATTTTACATTTATTTTTTGTAATTCCAGCCTTTGGATTGCTAATTACCTTCTGTGTACAGGGTCTTGGCTGGTTAGCTTTCTCTGGTGATAGTCCTGGGTTTTTTCCTAGCAATTGGTCATCTCTGGGTTTTGTCGATTGGGCCAAGTGGTTCTTTTTCGTCACTTATGCCACCTACAGTTGTGAAACGGCTTCTTCTTTTGTCGCCGATAGCCGCCAACCCACCCAGACGCTACGTTTTCTAGATGTTGCAGCATGGATGATGCCACCTATCTTTTTGGGGGGATCTTGGGTAATGATGCGGTTAGCAACCGATCCCAGCCTCAAAGACAATGCTTTTATGAATCTTGTGGCAGCTTCCCAACCTTTCTGGGGAAAATCAGCAGCTATAAGTGTTTCCTTTTTGCTAGTAGCTGCTTGTCTTTTAGGTTCGGCAACGGTTGTTTCTAATTGTCCTCGGATTTTGTATCAGTTGGCTTTAGACAAACACATCTCACCTGTATTTTCCGTTGTTTCACGTCGGGGTGTATTTGCGCCAGCACTGACATTAACACTGGTGTTGTGCCTGATTTATTTGATTTGGGGAGATGTCGCACGAATCGTAGCCGTTGGTAATGTTGGCTGGTTTGTCTCCTTTATGTTATTGCATTTGGGGCTTTGGCTGCGGCGCGATCGCTCGGAAGTTTTGTTCCCTCGCATATCTCTGGTGATTCTGCTGTTAGAAGTTGTGGTGCTAGTGGTGGGCGGACTTGCCTGGGGTTGGCTCAACTTGCTAATTGGGCTATTATTTCCCATTGGGGTTATGGGAATAGATGCAGTTATTCGCCGGGTGAAATTCCCTCCATTTCATCCCAGTTGGTGGAGGCAGCGATATCGCACACGCTCTCAGGTAATTATCAAGGACTCGGTAGTTCTCCAGGTGATCATCCTGATTTTTTTACTATGCAGCGCAGTGGCAGTTGGCTGGTTGTTTGGTGACAAACTTAATAAAGCGACAAGTGCAGGGGGTGAAAACCTATTTGTGGTGCTGCTGATGACGGTGGCATTTGTGGGAGTAGCGATCGCTTGTTGGACAAGTTTACCGCAAGTGGTTGCGATCGCAGAAGCCCGTGAAGCTGCCGAACACCTATTTACTGTTGCCCAAGATGGTATTTTAGTTGTGGACGATCAAGGTATTATCCAGCAGGCGAATCCAGCCACTGAATCTTTCTTTGGTGTCAACCCATCTGAGTTAGAGGGAAATCACCTCAACAAATGGCTAACTGCATTAGTCTACTATCCAGACGAGTGGACAAAACGCAGCGAACAAACCTTACTCCGCAATGCCAAAAACAAAATCCTAGAAGTTTCTATCTCAGACAGGCCGCATCAGGATTTTCAAGAGTATGTCGTCATTCTCCACGACATTACCCAGCGCAAACAAGCAGAGCAGATATTGCGATATTCAGAAGCACAATTACGCCAAGAGGCAAATCATTTAGCATCTCAACTCGTGCGTAGTGAAAAAATGTCCAGTTTGGGGCAGTTGGTAGCAGGTGTAGCGCATGAAATCAACAACCCAATCAATTTTATTTATGGCAATGTTAGCTATGCCAATCAATATATCCAAGATTTATTGAGACTACTGCAATTATATCAGCAAAACTATCCTAATCCAGTAACGGAAATTCAAAAAGAAACAGAAGCCATCGACCTAGATTTCTTGATGGCAGACTTGCCAAAGTTGTTAACTTCTATGACCGTTGGTGCCGAAAGAATCACAGAAATTGTCCTATCTCTGCGAAACTTTTCTCGGTTAGATGAAACAGAGATGAAAGCTGTAAATATCCATGATGGTATAGATAATACATTGCTCATTCTAGAACATCGACTCAAGGCTAAATCTAACTCTCTAACAATTGACATCATCAAAGAGTACGGCGATTTGCCATTAGTAGAATGTTATGCCGGACAACTGAATCAGGTATTTATGAATCTTCTAGCAAATGCGATCGATGCTTTAGAAGAGGCAGTGGAGAATGGTGAGTGGGAAGTAGGGGAAAAAGCGCTTTCTACTCCCCAGATACGCATTCATACTAAACTCACTAGCGATAATCAGGTAGTCATTTGCATTGCTGATAATGGTACAGGCATTCCAGAAAAAGTACAAAAACAGTTGTTTGAACCATTCTTTACTACTAAACCAGTTGGGAAAGGTACGGGATTAGGTTTATCTATTAGTTATCAGATTATTACTCAAAAACATCAGGGAAAATTAGAATGTATTTCTGCTCCTGGCAAGGGGACAGAATTTGTAATTGTAATTCCGCTAAATCAGCAAACTATCTAATTATCAACATCATCTGACGTAATTAAATTTTTAACTAAAATAAAATAAACAGGTACAGTTTTACGTAAAAGCGTAGCGTTTTTAATACAAAATAACGCATTAACAATGCAGGCTGATGCATTAACAATGCAAGCCAACGCATTAACAATGCAGACCGATGCACTAACAATGCAAGCCGACGCATTAACAATGCAAGCCGATGCACTAACAATGCAGGGTATGGCCAAATTTAATTCGCTATAAATTAATGAAATTCTGTACCAAGCTGAATCTACTTTTGACATTAGAATAAGAGTCTGGCTATTACTCCGATTTTGGTAGTTAAAGAAAGGATTTGCTCATGGCAAGAGATAAAGCTTATCAAAAAGCAGAGCAGCGCATTGAAAAGGCACGGCAAGAGGGAGCAATAAAACTCGATCTCAGCAACAACCAACTGACCGAACTGCCAGAAGCGATCGCATCCCTGACTCGGTTGCAACAGCTTAATCTCTCCAACAACCAACTGACCGAACTGCCAGAAGCGATCGCATCCCTGACTCAGTTGCAAGAGCTTAACCTCCGCAACAACCAATTGACAGAACTGCCAGAGGCGATCGCATCCCTGACTGGATTGCAACAGCTTTCCCTCTCCGACAACCAATTGACAGAACTACCAGAAGCGATCGCATCCCTGACTGGGTTGCAAGAGCTTTACCTCCGCAACAACCAACTGACCGAACTGCCAGAAGCGATCGCATCCCTGACTGGGTTGCAACGGCTTGACCTCCAGAACAACCAACTGGCCGAACTGCCAGAAGCGATCGTATCCCTGACTGGGTTGCAAGTGCTTTTCCTCCAGAACAACCAATTGACAGAACTGCCAGAAGTGATCGCATCCTTGACTGGGTTGCAAGTGCTTGACCTCGACAACAACCAACTGATCGAACTGCCAGAAGCGATCGCATCCCTGATTGGTTTGCAAGTGCTTTTCCTCCAGAACAACCAATTGACAGAACTGCCAGAAGCGATCGCATCCCTGACTGGGTTGTAAGAGCTTTACCTCCGCAACAACCAACTGACCCAACTGCCAGAAGCGATCGCATCCCTGATACAGTTGCAAACACTTAACCTCTCCTACAACGTACTGACGGCACTGCCAGAGGCGCTCGCATCCCTGACTGTGTTGCAACAGCTTGACCTCCGCAACAACCAATTGACCCAACTGCCAGAGGCGCTCGCATCCCTGACTGGGTTGCAACAGCTTTACCTCTTCGACAACCAACTGACCCAACTGCCAGAAGCGATCGCATCCCTGATACAGTTGCAACACCTTGACCTCTCATACAACCAATTGACCCAACTGCCAGAGGTAATCGCATCGCTGATACAGTTGCAAAATCTTAACCTCTCTGATAACCAACTGGCCGAACTGCCAGAGGCGATCACATCCCTGACCCAGTTGCAACAGCTTGACCTATCGTATAACAAACTGACTCAACTGCCAGAATCAACCAAAAATCTAACGAAACTAACTGTATTGTCACTTTCTGGAAATGAATTTGTCTCGTTTCCGAACGTAATTACAAGCTTGCAAAAATTGAGAGAACTTTATGTGATCGACAATAAAATTGAGCAGCTTCCTAATGAATTCGGTAATTTAACACAGTTAAAAAAACTTTGCTTAGGAGGAAAACAAATTTCCTCTAATACATTTTATAAAGACGTGACTCATGGGAATAATCTGACATCACTGCCTCACAGTTTTACTCAACTTGCTCAGTTAGTTGAACTTAATCTTGACGAAAACCCCTTGAACCCTGAACTAGCGGCGGCATACGAGCAGGGACTCGACGCTGTTATGGCGTATCTTTGGGCAAAGACAGAAGCACAGGTGATGCTGAACGAAGCCAAGCTGATCCTGATTGGCGAGGGCGAAGTGGGCAAAAGTTGTCTGTTGGGGTCATTGCGGGGTGATGAATGGGTGGACGATCGCCCCACGACTCACGGAATTGAGATTAAGCCTGTAATTGTCACTGATCCTGACAGTGGCATAGAAATCACGTTGAATGGTTGGGATTTTGGCGGTCAACGGGTTTATCGACCAACGCACCAGTTGTTTTTCAGTGCGCCAGCCGTGTATCTCGTGATCTGGAAACCACGGGAAGGCCCCCAGCAGGGCTTTGTCAAAGAGTGGATTACGCTGATCAAAAATCGAGAACCAGATGCAAAGGTGTTGGTCGTCGCAACCCACGGCGGTCCCGGACAGCGACAACCGGATATTGACAGACAAGAAATTTTGGATCAATTCGGCAAAGATACAGTAATCGATTTCTTCCATGTAGACAGCAAACCCAACCAGGATACGACGGATTGCGCTGGTCTTGCAAAATTAAAAGATACTATTGCTCGTGTCACTGCATCTCTTCCCGAAATGGGGCGTTCCGTTCCTGCAAAGTGGCAACGTGTGCGGGAAACCTTACAGACAAGTGACAAAGCCTATCTCCCCTACAATGATGTCATTGCCATCTGCACTGAACAGGGAATCGATGAGGAGCAAGCAGAACTGTTCCTTCGCATCTCCCATACACTAGGGCATTTCATCCATTATCATAACGACTCAACACTACGCAATATCGTCATCCTCAAACCCGACTGGCTGGCAAAAGCGATCAGCTTCGTGCTAGATGATAGAATGACACGTAGACGCAACGGTTTGGTGGAGTTTGAGCATCTCAGCCAGTTGTGGAGCCATCCGCCATTTGCAGGCAAAGAAGGCTACCCCTCAAAATTGCATCCAATCTTTCTGCGGCTGATGGAACGCTTTGATCTATCCTACAAAGTGGTATTCGATCCGTCAGAAACTAGCAATACCACCCTGATTGCTCAACTTGTTTCCGACACACGCCCGGAGCCATTGCCCAATTGGGGAGAGAAACCGGAAGCGGGAGACAGGCAACAGATACAAATCTGCCGCATTGTGGATAGTCGCGGACAGTTTGCAGTAGCAGAAGGGTTATTTTATCAATTGATTGTCCGGTTGCACAAATACTCACTGGGGCGGACGAATTACGAAGACAGCATCCACTGGCAACGGGGCTTAATGCTTGACAATGACTACAACGGTCGGGCATTGCTGGAGTATGTTGGTACTGATGTAAAAATCACAGTGCGGGCAGCTTATCCAGAACGGTTCCTGTCTTATCTCACGGAAGAGATTAAATGGCTATTTAATCCCAAGAATCCTTATTCATGGAAAGGTTTGCAATGTAACGAGATGGTACCTTGTATTACACCTTGCGGTATGAATACACCTGGACACGGACTGTTTGAAGTACAAAAACTGATTGACAGTAAACGTCAGGGTATGCCGAAATTTCCCTGTATGATTTCTGGTTGTAATCAATGGCTAGACATTGATGAGTTAATGCGAAATGCACCAACCTCACAGCAAACACCTATTGAGAAAATGCTTGTTGAAGAGTTTGGAGAGATGAAGGACAAACTATATACCCTTGGCGCACAACTGCAAACAGGCTTTCAGGTGTTGGATAAGAACGATCAGCGTATCTTGAGCCAAGCGGACGAGCGGTTTGCAGAACTAATGCAGATGCTCACCGATGAAGCGAAAGATGGGCCGCGCCTGTTCAGCTTTAAGCCCATTGAACCAGGATTTTTCGATCGCCCCAAATGGATTAGTGCGAAGTTTCAACTCACCCTTTGGTGCGAACACGCACGTCAACCACTTCCAGCCTTAAATCTCAACGACAAGAAAAAGGGAGTCTATGAATTAGACTTACCGCGTGAGTGGTTCACCAAGGCAGTCCCCTATCTCAGAATTTTGACCGGAACCCTGAGCTTAGTCTTACCTGTGGCAGGTTCAGCAACTAAATTTATACTGGATGATACTACCTACAAAGCCATTGAAGAACAACTCGATTTAGGACAGAAAAGCATCGAGTCTACTTTGAAGGGAAGTGATATGGCTTTGGCTGGAAAGTCCAAGAGCGATGCTTCCTTCTTGGAAGGCGATGCAATCCGCGCTCAAGGCTCAATTTTGCGAGAATTACACGCCTTATTAAAAGAGAAAGATCCTAGTTTTGGTGGTCTAGTGCGGGTGCAAAACAAACGCCGTGAATTTCTTTGGGTTCATCCTCAATTTATAGATGAATATTAATTGACAAGGGATATTAAAGCTATTTCCTAATTTTTCATGATTATACAGGAAACAGAATAATGTTAAAAGTTTTTGCCGATCGCGGTGGTACATTCACAGATATTGTTGCTGTTACTAATAATCAGGCAATTATAGACGGACTATCAAGATATCCTGAACGTTTTTTAATTGTTTCCCTACCTAAAGGGCAATGGATTATAGTCTACAAACTACTTTCAGAAAATCCCGAACAATATCAAGATGCAGCCATCCAAGGTATTCGAGATATCATGGGTATTGTTAGCAACGAACCTATTCCCACTGAAGCGATAGAAGTTGTAAAAATGGGGACAACAGTAGCAACAAATGCGCTGTTAGAAAGAAAAGGCGATCGCGTCGTTCTTCTGATCACCAAAGGATTTAAAGATGCACTACGAATTGGCTACCAAAACCGTCCTAATATCTTTGCCCGTCATATCGTTTTACCAACCATGCTTTATGAGCAGGTGATTGAGATTGACGAGCGTTATGATGCTCATGGGAATGAATTAATACCTGTAAATATTGAGCAAGCAAAAAATGACTTACAAGTAGTTTACAAAACAGGGATTCGGAGTTGTGCGATTGTTTTTATGCACAGCGATCGCTATCCTGAACACGAACAACAAATCGCCAAAATCGCGCAAGAAATCGGCTTTACACAAATATCTATATCTCATCAAGTTAGTCCGTTAATGAAATTAGTCAGCCGAGGAGATACAACAGTAGTTGATGCTTATTTAACTCCTATTCTACGTCGCTATGTCAACCAAATAGCGAGTCAGTTACCTGGAGTAAAATTGATGTTTATGAAATCTGACGGCGGTTTAGTTGCAGCCGAACAATTTCAAGGCAAAGATAGTATTTTGAGTGGCCCGGCTGGTGGTATTGTCGGCGCAGTTCAAACTAGTAAAAGAGCAGGTTTTGAGTTAGTTATCACCTTTGATATGGGAGGGACAAGTACAGATGTCGCCCACTTTAAAGGAGAGTATGAACGACAATTAGATTCAGAAATTGCTGGGGCGCGGATGCGAGTTCCCGTATTAGCAATTAATACCATTGCGGCTGGAGGCGGTTCAATTCTCTATTTTGATGGTTCTAGTTATCGTGTTGGCCCTCAATCTGCTGGTTCAAATCCTGGGCCTGCTTGTTATCGATGCGGGGGGCCATTAGCGGTTACTGATGCCAATGTGATGTTAGGCAAAATTCACCCACAATATTTTCCCTCAGTTTTTGGAATTGATGGCAATTTACCTTTAGATAAAGATACTGTCATTCAGCAATTTACCCAATTAGCCCAAGATATTCAAGCTGCCACATTAAATTATTGTACTCCCGAACAAGTAGCGGCTGGATTTATTGCGATCGCAGTGGAAAATATGGCGAACGCAATTAAAAAAATAAGTCTGCAACGAGGTTATGATGTCAGCCAATATGTGCTTTGTTGTTTTGGCGGCGCAGGCGGACAAGTTGCTTGTTTAATTGCCGATACTTTGGGAATGAAAAAGATATTTCTTCATCCTTATGCTGGTGTTCTTTCTGCTTATGGAATGGGATTAGCTGATGTCCGGGCGATTAGAGAAGTAGGAATAGAACAGGCTTTAACCCAAGCATTAATTCCTAAATTACACCAGTTAATGAAATATTTAGAAACTCAAGCTAGAACTGAAATAAATGAAGTTAATACTCAAACAGAAATAGTCCAAAAAATAAACTTAAAATATGAAGGAACTAACTCTACTTTAACCGTTAACTTTGCCGATGATGTGTTACTAATGCGGCAAGAATTTGAGGAGGAACATAAATCCCGCTATGGTTTCATTCAATTAGAGAAAACTTTAATTGTTGAATCAGCCTCAGTAGAAGTAATTCAGAAAATGGAGACTCCCGAAGAACCCTTAATTACTCGTACACGTTCTATAGTTGAAGCCCCCGAAGCAGTTGAGATAGTAAGGATGTTTACTGCTGATAAATGGTATGATACGCCTGTTTACCGACGGGAAAATTTACAACCAGAAGATAGTATTAATGGGCCTGCGATAGTTGTTGAAAAAATTAGCACAATTGTAGTGGAACCTAACTGGCAAGCAAGATTAACTGAATGTAATCATTTAATTCTACAGCGTCTATAAACTGCTTATATAACAAGTGTTTGTGGTGTCCAAGTTAAAAAACAACGATTTCCTTTCCGTTCCGTAACTTTTGCACCTAGCCTATCATAAAAACTAAGTCCGCGACTGTTGCGAACATCAGCATTCCAGGCAAGATGGGTGCAGTCATTGTCCTTTGCAACTTGAGCTAAATAACTCATTAACGCGGTTCCTGCTCCCTGACTTCTCATACCTTCGTCTACATACAAATCATCAAGCCAGATACTCGGTTGCCCTACAAAAGATGAGTATCTGAATCCATATAAAGCAAACCCAACCACACACTCTGAGGTTTCTGCAAATAAAATGTAAGAAAAAGGTACTGTTCCAAAAATCGTTTTACGTATTTTCTCCTCAGTAACTTGAAGTACACCAGAATAAGCACCAATATTTCTATCAAACTCAGACTTTTTTTGGATAAAGGAAAAAATTAGTAATACGTCATCAGGTGTAGCAGGCCGAATCTTCATTAAACTACTTTAATCACTTTAGTAGATAATTTTAGCAAAAAATAGGAATCAAACATGTACACAACAACGCAACCAGATCCAGTCCGCTTAGAAATATTCAAAAATCTCTATCAATTTATCGCCGAACAAATGGGAATTGTTCTCCAAAATACAGCAACGTCTGTGAATATCAAAGAAAGGTTAGATTTTTCCTGTGCTATTTTTGACTCATCGGGATTATTAGTAGCAAATGCCCCTCATATTCCCGTACATTTAGGTTCTATGAGCGAAAGTGTTCGCAGTTTAATTAACGATAAAGGCGACACCCTAAAACCAGGAAATGTCTATCTATCTAATAACCCTTATAACGGCGGAACCCACCTTCCTGATGTCACTGCAATTACCCCTGTTTTTTTGGAAAGTAGTGAAAATAATCCATGCCCAATGCCCCATGCCCAATGCCCCCTGCCCCTATTTTTTGTTGCTTCTCGTGGACACCAAGCAGATATCGGTGGAATTACCCCTGGTTCAATGCCTCCTCACAGCACCACAGTAGAAGAAGAAGGAATTCTTTTTGATAATTTTCTCTTGGTTGAAGATGGCTGTTTCCGAGAAGCCGCAGTAAGACAGCATCTTTCAAATCATATTTATCCTGCTCGTAATCCTGACCAAAACATTGCTGATTTTAAGGCACAAATTGCCGCAAATGAACGAGGAGGACAAGAACTTTATAAAATGGTTTCACAATATGGAATTGAAACTGTTCAAGCTTATATGAAGTTTGTGCAAGCTAATGCTGAGGAGTCAGTCAGGAAGGCTATCAATCTTCTCAAGGATGGCTCATTTAGTTATGAGATGGATAATGGGGCAAGAATTAAGGTAAAAGTGACAATTCATCAAGAAAGGCGCAGTGCTACTATTGATTTTACTGGAACTTCTGAGCAACTAAATAGTAATTTCAATGCTCCGAAAGCTGTAACTCAAGCAGCAGTATTGTATGTCTTTCGGACTTTGGTTGATGATAATATTCCTCTGAATGCCGGGTGTCTTAATCCTCTAGAAATTATTATCCCAGTCGGCTGTATGCTGAATCCAACCTATCCAGCAGCAGTTGTAGCGGGTAATGTAGAAACTTCTCAAACAATTGTTGATGCTTTATATGGCGCTTTGGGTGTGATGGCTGCTTCTCAAGGAACGATGAATAATTTTACTTTTGGTAATGAGCAATATCAATATTATGAAACTATCTGCGGCGGCTCTGGAGCAGGAATTGATTTTGATGGAACTGATGGTGTTCATTCTCACATGACTAATTCCCGTTTGACCGATCCAGAAGTTTTAGAAACCCGTTATCCTGTACTTTTAGAAAGCTTTAGTCTTCGTCCCGATAGCGGTGGTAAAGGGCAATATTCCGGTGGTAATGGAGTTGTCCGCCGCATCCGTTTTTTAGAACCTATGACAGCTAATATTCTTTCTGGACATCGAGTTATTCCTCCCTTTGGATTAAATGGTGGGGAAGCCGGAATTGTTGGACGCAACTGGATACAACGTCAGAATGGAATTGAAGAAAATTTAGACAGTACAGCAACAGTAGAGATGAAACCTGGGGATGTTTTTGTGATAGAAACTCCTGGCGGAGGAGGATTTTGTAAAGTCTCCTAGTGGTCTGTCAAGTTTAAATTTATGGGTAAGTGAGTTCGTAGCAAGGACTTAAGTTCTTATTTTTCAAGCACTAAAGTGCTTACTACAAACCCTCAAAACTAGTGGTCTGTCCCATTAAATTTGAGGGATAAGAGAACGAACCGCAAAGGACGCAAAGAACGCAAAGGAAGAAGGAAAGAAGAGAAATTTAAAACTGATTCACCTATCAGAATTAATGGAACAGACCACTAGTACCAATGATTTACGCTGATTTTAAAAGCTATCAATAAATTTCACCGATTGTTCCGAAGTGTCTATTTGTGATATTGATTGACAAAAGATTTTATCTGTAATAACACTTGTCAATCCAAATTCGCATTTCTTCTTCAGAACCAAAACAGGCAGAGCGTCCTGTCATCGGATCGTAGGCGTGCCAAGAAGAAACGTTACCACGCCAGTCAGATTCGTGCCACACTTGGAGGTCAGAACTACTAGCCATCCAGATGACAAAATTTTGCCAATATTTTTGTAAATTTAACAAAACATTAAATTTATTCATAGTGAAAGCACCTGATAAACAGTGAACTATTACTTTTACTTTCACGTAATACTTTTCAACTGAGAAGGTACAGTTTTGGACAATTTGATCTAGTACAGTTAAGGCGCATTACAACTGGTATAGTAAAAAAACTCTCAACTGTACTAGGTAAAGTTGGTAGAAATAGTTTATATTGCCAGTATTGATGATTATTTAGTCATTGACGAGTGCGCCAAAATGAACATTTTATTAGAACGGCAATCACCTAAACCGATTTATTTACAGATCCGCGATCGCATCAGTCATCTGATTAAATCTGGCGCACTCAAAAGTGGCGATCGCCTCCCTTCTATTCGCTCTCTAGCAGAAAGCTTACAAGTTAATAAACTCACGGTTATTGAAGCATATAACGTTTTAGAAGCAGATGGGATTGTTTCTGCTCGTCAAGGTTCAGGATATTTTGTCAGTAGCATTCCTCTTAAAAGCACTAACCTAGAATCTAAATTTGCTCCAGCCCAAAATGTCATAATTACAAAACCAGGAAAGTGTTCTTTTTATGATATGTATACTCCACTGGTGCAAGCACAGACACAGCCAGGAATAATTAATTTTGGCTACGGTTATCCTCGTCCACCAAAAGATATTAACCTCATTGCTAGACGAGCATTAAGACAAGATGATGCTGATATTTTCTTTCCTCATGAGATGCCGCAAGGACAACTAACTCTGTGTAGACAAATTGCTCAGATGTTAGTACATCAAGGATTAGAGGTTTTTCCAGAAGATTTAATTATTACTAATGGCTCTCAGCAAGGGTTGTCATTAGCGATGAATTATTATGTACAACCTGGTGATTGGGTGATTGTGGAAGCTCCCACTTATTATGGTGCAATTTCTATCTTAGAAAACTTAGGAGCCAAGATTATTGGTATTCCCATGACTGCGGAGGGAATGAATTTAGATTTATTAGAGCAATATCTCCGCAGCCACCGCCCGAAATTAATTTATACAATTAGTACTTTTCATAATCCAACAGGATTGACGACAACACAAAATCATCGTCAACAATTACTAGCATTAGCAGAAAAATATGAATGCCCTATTTTGGAAGATAATGCTTATGAAGGAATAAATTTTGATGCTGTGCCAGCGCCAATTAAAGCTTTAGATAAAAATAATTTGGTGACTTATTTAAGCACCTTTTCTAAAACTTTAATGCCTGGTTTACGAGTTGGCTATATGGTAGTTACAGGTAAGCATTATCAAGCAATTATTGAGCAGAAGTTGCTCCATGACTTGCACACATCCAGTATTTCGCAAACAATAGTTAGCGAATATCTCGCTTCAGGACATTACCGCCGTCACCTCAGCCGACTTCGCACAGATAATCTGCAAAGTCGTAATATCATGCTGCAAGCTTTGGAGCGTTATTTCCCTGAAGAAATCCGGTGGACAGTTCCCACGGGAGGATTATTTCTCTGGGTACAGTTACCAGATGATATTCCGATTGGGACAATTCGTAACGAAGCTTTTGCAGAAAATGTCTACCTGGCGTGCGGTTCGGCATTTTTCCCCAATAAGCAAGGTTATCCGGCGATGCGTCTAACTTTTTGTCTCTCGCCAGAGGAAATTGAGCAAGGTATTTCGATTGTGGGTAAGTTGCTGAAAAAGTATATTTCTAGAGGATGTGTAGATACAGAGCGGCTTGTTGTCAAACACCGTATATCTAATTATCAACCTCTGGTTTACAGTTCATAGGTTATGCATGGATAATTCTTGGCCATTCTGGAGCAGAATCAATTAACTTCGGCAGCAAATGAATAAATGCCTGAAGAGGTACTTTCTGTAATTTAAACGATCGCTATCACCATAATTCCTTTCATCCCTTCGCCATTGAAGCCGGAAACGCTTATTTGCTAAGATTTCCAGTGCAACAACATTAAAACAGGGCAACTTCTCATCACCATGCCAACATCTACACTTGACGATAAAGACGCAGCAGCAATCCAAGCTGCCAAAGTTGGGGTTGCAATATGCGATCGCACCGCCTGGGGACGTATCAAAGTAGCTGGCGACGATCGCCTTACTTTCTTACACAACCAAAGTACTAACAATTTCCAAATACTCAAGCCAGGACAAGGTTGTGATACGGTTTTCGTCACTTCTACAGCGAGAACAATTGATTTAGCAACCGCCTACGTTAGAGAAGATGCGGTAATCCTGCTAGTTTCACCCAACCGCCGCCAATATCTCATGGAATGGCTGGATAAATATATTTTCTATGCCGACAAGGTGGAATTATCCGATATCACAGAATACACCAACACCTTCAGCCTCATTGGCCCAGGAAGCGACGCTGTTTTAGAAAAATTGGGTATTGGCGAACTCATTGGCCAACCTTACGGTAATCACCAAGTATACACGATCGCTCCGGCTGAGGGAGTGCGAATTGCTGTGGGTAGTGGGTTAGCTGCTCCTGGCTACACCTTCACTTTCCCTTATACTGACAAAGCAACAGTGTGGAACAAATTGTTAGAAGCTGGGGCGGTAGAGATGAGCGATCGCGCTTGGGATGCTTTGCGAATCCTACAAGGTCGTCCTGCCCCAGATGCTGAACTCACAGATGATTACAATCCTCTGGAAGTTGGTTTGTGGCAGACAATTTCTTTTACTAAAGGTTGCTATATTGGCCAAGAAACCATTGCTCGGTTAAATACATATAAAGGTGTAAAACAACACCTTTTGGGTATCCGCCTCAGTGCCCCTGCATCAGTTGGAAGTGCGATCGCAGTGGGAGATGAAAAGGTCGGCAAACTTACCAGTTACACAGAAACGGGTGATGGTTATTTTGGACTAGGTTACATTCGCACCAAAGCTGGTGGCGTAGGTTTAAAAGTCAAAGTGGGAGAAACTGAGGGTGAAGTCATAGAAATCCCCTTTGTTTCTCACGAGTACCCATAAGTAATTCAAGTCAAAATATCTTCTTCTTTATTCCTAGTGCCGTAACAAAATTCATCTACCCAAGAAGCTAAACTACGGGCATTAGTGGTTGGTATCACTTTGCTTTTAACATCTTGTGGTTGAATATTCGGTTGCTTGCCGTTACTTTTAACCTCAGTAGTAATTGCTAGCGATCGCACTGGTTTACCATTACTGTTAATCTCAGTAGTAATTGCCAGCAATGCGCCTACAGGGATTCGGACAGATGGCGCGTTGCTTTTAACCTCGGTAGCTAATGCCACAGATGGCATAGTTTTGGCTTTGCTGTTAACCTCACTGGTCATTTCTGAAGGGAGGCGTTCAAGGAGTGATGTCTGACGAGAAGTTGCAAAGTAGCTACGTAGTGGTTGATATTCGCTTAGAAAACCAGAATTTGGCGTTTTAACCGGAGTATCTGGAGCGATTTTAGTAGCAAATGCAACAGCTAACTCAGGTTTGCGTGTGCGAACTACCTCAGCAGTAGCCGTAAAGGATGGCACAAGTGCATCAGTCTGTGACAAGTTGGAGTCTAAAGTCTTGGCAAGAGAATGAAGCGCAATCTTGCTGGCAGTTACAGCTGATGACAGATGTTTATCCTCATAATGCTTCTCATCTGGCAACTCACTTTCAACTTGGCTCGTAGCCATAGAATGGTCTGATTTTATTAAACCTAACTCTTCATCAGGATTGAAGTTAAGACCTAAAGCGGCGACTATTTTATCTGGATCGTTATTCAGATCCAGCATAAAAGCAAGTATTTCATCAAACTGGGGTTCTAAAACAGACAGTGTTGCCAAAATAAAACCGGACAAAGGACGGCGCAAACCATCGTAAGTGCCCCAAATTCGCATTCTGACCAGCCAGGTAATATTTTGCTTGTAGTAAATAAGCCATTTTTGCTTTAAGGATTGACGCAGCTGTTGGATATTCATTGGATGCCTCGCTTCAGTCAACAAGATTACAGACCCTGATATTGAAATATTTAGCTTTATTTCTGGGGATGAAACCGATAATAGAGCATCTGTTTGACTCTTTGACCACCTAGCAAATGATTTTCTATTAGTAGAGATACTTCATCGGGTCTAACACCGCTATACCAGACCATATCGGGTAATACCAGCACCATTGGCCCATTGCCACATTGCCCCAAACAGCTGCTAGCCGTTACTGTTACATCAGGAATTGGCAAAGCTGTAAAAGCTGCTAATACCTTGGCTGCACCTTGCTTTTTGCAGGTGCGATTTTGACAAACCCGCACACACTTAGGAGAAGAAGGTTGGTCTATTGTCGGAAAGTTTGATGGTTGAGTTATGTTGGTCATTTGTCTTTTGTCCTACCCTACGGGAAGCCGCTGGCGCGTCTATGTCATTTGTCATTCGTCAGTTGTCCTTTGTCAGTTGCCCTTTGCTAATGACTAATGACCAATGACTAATGACTAATGACTAATGACTAATGACTAATCTATTGAAAGTCCTTTGGAGGCTAGCCATTCAGGGTTGAATATCCGCGACTGATACCGGGAACCACTATCACACAAGATGGTGACAATGGTATGTCCTGGCCCTAACTGCTTTGCTAGGGCAACAGCTGCGCCAACATTAATACCTGTTGAGCCGCCCATTAACAGCCCATCTTTTCTCAGCAGTTGGTAAACTACCCGTAAAGCTTCTTTGTCATCGATTTGGATGGCATCATCAGCAGGTGCGCCTTCCATATTGGCTGTGACACGACCATTTCCGATACCTTCGGTGATGGAATTTCCTTCTATATTGATTTCGCCGGTTTTGACATAGCTATAAAGTGCGCTACCCAGTGGATCGGCAACAACGCATTTAACTGCTGGATTTTGTTCTTTTAAGTACAACGTCACACCAGCATAAGTACCACCAGTACCAGTTGCAGCTGTCCATGCATCTATTTTACCATCTGTCTGTTTCCAAATTTCTGGCCCTGTGGTTTCGTAGTGGGCGTGGCGGTTGGCTAGGTTATCAAACTGATTCGCCCAAATAGCATTTTCCAACTCAGCAGCGACTCTGCCTGATAGCTTGACGTAGTTATTTGGGTCTTTGTAGGGTACGGCAGGAACACGACGGACTTCTGCGCCTAATGCGATCAGTGCGTCTATTTTTTCTTGTGATTGGGTATCGGGAATAATAATTAGGCATTTGTAGCCTTTGGCGTTGCAAATATGCGCCAATCCAATGCCAGTATTACCAGCAGTTCCTTCTACAACAGTACCACCAGGTTTGAGTAAACCTTTTTTTTCTGCATCTTCGATGATGTAAAGTGCGGCGCGGTCTTTGACGGAACCACCAGGATTGAGAAATTCAGCTTTTGCGAGAATTTCACACCCTGTTTCTTCACTGAAGCTGTTTAAGCGAATCAGGGGTGTGTTGCCAACAGCGCCGACGAAGCCATTTTTAATATCCATTTTGACTATACCTGTGTGAGTATCTATAAAAATTTTGGCTTATAGCGATCGCATTTCCCTACTCAGCAATCCAATAATAATCATAGTTACCTAAGCGATCGCATCTGGCAGTGTGATATTTAGGGATTGCATAAACTGGTTATATTGTCGCCAATTAATTTAAGATTAACGCGATCGCATTTCCCTTCAGCAACTCAACAAAAATCATACTGTGCAACAATAGCTGTAGCTTAGTCGGAGTATAAACTATGGGCTGGCAACAGTACATTCATTCAGATCCTAAAATTCTGCTGGGTAAGCCGACTGTCAAAAGAACTCGTTTATCTGTAGAGTTCTTATTGGGTTTATTTGCTGCGGGATGGACAGAACAACAAGTGCTAGAAAACTATCCAACTCTTACCTTAGAAGCATTAAGGGCGGTATTTGTTTTTACAGCAGAGTGATTCGAGAAACGCTGTTGTCTGTACGCTGCTCACAGTGGGAAAATCTTCTAGAAAGTCGTCAAGGCGTTCGCGAAGCGTGTGCGAAGCACTCTCGCCTGCTTTGAGATAATCAATCAATGTTTGTACTGGTACGCGAGTTCCATAGAAAACGGGTGTACCAGAAAGAATTTCAGGAGAACTCTGTATTAGTTGAGGTTCCATATCGCATCTGGCAGTGTGATATTTAAGGATTTCATTAAGCTGGTTATATTGCCAGCAACTAATTTAAGATTAGCGCGATCGCATTTCGTCTCTGAGCAATCCAACAATAATCATAGTTGTTTACCGCCATACCTGAGCCAGCATCAGATCAAAATGAAAGTCATACGTCCACACTGGTAGCTTCATTTCTTCTGACAAAACGGCAGTGACAGCATCGCAGACGGTAATCCGTTGATCTGGAAAACTTGCAGCTTTTTCAACTGCTGCCATATATTGTTCCTGTGAAGGATTGACGAAATGAACTGCTCCTATACATTGTCTAGCAAAGTTAATCGCTTGTTCAGTTCCGAGACGATATAGCAAAAGATTATATGTTTCCAGGTAAACAGGAAAGGGAACTAAGATTATTAAATTTTCTGTATTTATACGTTGTAGTTCGGCTTGGGAGCGCTCATGATATTGGTCGTCTATATCTACAGCAGCATATAAAGGCCCAGTGTCAGCAATTACGGCTCTCAAGGTGTGTTTGGTGGCAATTACTGCAAAAACGTTTGTTCAGCTAGAATTTTATCGTGATTTACTGACGTATCTTTAAATCCGCTTCCCTTGGGTGCAGGAGTAAGGCGTAAACCTTGCTTTTGTGGAGGTAAATAACCACGTTGGCTGAGGAATTCTTCGAGGGCATTTTCTACGATAGCGTTAGCAGGTAAGGAAACTTCTTGATCGCCGATGTAAGCACTGAGAGCATTAGCGATCGCATCTGGCAGTGTAATATTTAGGGATTGCATAAGCTGGTTATATTGTCAGCAACTAATTTAAGAGTAGCGCGATCGCATTTTCCTTCAGCTTTCAGGGCTAGCTTGAGAAACGCTGTTGTCTGTGCATGGCTCACAGTGGGAAAATCTTCTAGAAAGTCGTCAAGGCGTTCACGAAGCGTGTGCGAAGCACTCTCGCCTGCTTTGAGATAATCAATCAATGTTTGTACTGGTACGCGAGTTCCATAGAAAACGGGTGTACCAGAAAGGATGTCGGGAGAAATCTGTATTAGTTGAGATTCCATATCGCATCTGGCAGTGTGATATTTAGGGATTGCATGAGCTGATTATATTGTCGTCAATTAATTTAAGATTAACGCGATCGCATCTCTCCTTATTCCTCCACCTCAAATTGACTACGGTTAAACAACCACCCATCGCCGACTATTTCCTCTAGACGTTGATTGAGTAGGGGGAGGAAATATTCTGGATCGTTTAGCCTTTGCTGAGTAAACCAATTACCAAACGCTTCCTCTGTTTCAATTCCTTGGGCACTTGCCGCACCTAATATAATTTTGAAACTATCCTCTTGAAGTTCCTCTAACTGGGGATGACCTTCACCTCGGCTGTTGCAAAAGAACATTGCCGTTGCTCCTAACACAGCTTCTAGTTCATCACCTTGAGACACTTTATTATATAAAACACGGATTAACTGAATGGTATCTACTAAAGGTGCTTGAATTCTCAGCGTTAACCAGATTGCTTGAGCTAGGTAAACTAAACCATTACTTTCATCCGTTACACCTAAATTACCCAGAACTGTTACCAAATCACTGTATGCACGAACCTGTGTAAATGCTGAAACAGCTTGCAGATTAAGCTCTAATTGCCTAGCTTTATCTCCAGTTTCACCAGCCATACAAGCCATATTATTGAGGGTAGCGGCTTTACCTTTGACATCGCCAATCTGCTCCTTTATTTCCAAGGATTGCTTCCAAAGTGCAATCGCTCTAGGTATGTCCCCTTGTTGGGCAATTACCCCTGCCATGTTGTTGAAGGTAGTGGCTTTACCTTTGACATCGCCAATCTGCTCAAATATTTTCAAGGATTGCTCCCAGAATACCATTGCTTTTGGGATGTCCCCTTGTTGGGCGATTACCCCTGCCATGTTGTTAAGGATAGTGGCTTTACCTTTGACATCACCGATCTGCTCCTTTATTTCTAAGGATTGCTCCCAGAGTGAAATCGCTCCAGGTATGTCCCCTTGTTGGATGATTCGCAATGCCATGTTATTAAAGGTAGTGGCTTTGCTTTGGACATCGCCAATCTGCTGAGATATTTCCAAGGATTGCTCCCAGAATACCATTGCTTTTGGGATGTTCCCTTGGTCGGCGATTACTGTTGCCATATTGTTGAGGGTAACTGCTTTACCTTTGGCATCGCCAATCTGCTCAAATATTTCCAAGTTTTGCTCCCAGAGTGAGATCGCTCCAGGTATGTCCCCTTGTTGGGAGATTCGCAATGCCATGTTGTTGAGGGTAGTGACTTTGCCTTGGATATCGTCAATTTGCTGAGATATTTCCAAGGATTGCTCCCAGAATACCATTGCTTTTGGGATGTCCCCTTGGTCGGCGATTCGCAATGCCATGTTGTTGAGGGTAGTAGCTTTGCCTTTGACATCGCCAATCTGCTCAAATATTTCCAAGTTTTGCTCCCAAAATGCAATTGCTTTTGCTATATTCCCTTGGTTGGCGATTCGCAATGCCATGTTGTTGAGGATACCTGCTTTACCTTGAATATCGCCAATCTGCTGAGATATTTCCAAGGATTGTTCCCAGAATACCATTGCTTTGGGGATGTCCCCTTGGTCGGCGATTCGCAATGCCATGTTGTTGAGGGCAGTAGCTTTGCCTTTGACATCGCCAATCTGCTGAGATATTTCCAAGGATTGCTCCCAGAATACCATTGCTTTTGGGATGTCCCCTTGGTCGGCGATTACCGTTGCCATATTGTTGAGGGTAGCCGCTTTACCTTGGACATCGCCAATCTGCTGAGATATTTTCAAGGATTGCTCCCAGAGTGCGATCGCTTTTGAAATGTCCCCTTGTTGGGCCATTACCTGGGCCATGTTGTGTAGCGTCGCAGCTTTTGTTTGCAATTCCTCTTCAGGGCAAAGGTCTATAGCTTGCTGATAATGAGCAACAGCCTCTTGCACAAAACCTAAAACCTCTTCGGCACGGGCAACAGTTCCCAAGATGCGGTAATCTTGAACAACTGCCAAGATTTGCTTACATAGCTCTAAAGCTTCTATAAAGCGGGAATTGTTCACCCAACGGTTTGCAATTATATCCCCAATGCTGACAGCGATTTTCTGCTCTTTCGCCAGTAATCCCAACCGCACAATTTCCAGTGCTTCTGCTTCCGTGAGGTTGTCATTTTCTTCCCACCAAACTTTATGGATTTCCTTCACCGCTTGCTGTTGCGTTGCTTGCCATTCTTCCTGAATCAACACTGTTTCTAGCAACGATTCTAAAATTGTCGTCACTCGATAATTAGCTGGCTGGGTGGGGTGAGTGGTAGCAGACTCAACTAAGCTAAGACTAACAAGCTTGCCCAAAACCCCCAGGAAATCAATTTCCTGGCTCATAGCTAAAGTCCATTCAAGCGGACTAGAAATTCCCTTTCCTAAATCCTCAGTCCTCTTCAGAGGACTTTCGCTATTAGCCTGGGACTTCGAGTCCCAGGCGTTAGGGTGGGAAGTCCAAGAAATAGCTCTCACAATCTCCTCCGTCACGGGCAAGTGAAACACACTCAAGCGTGCGAGAAACTTTTGTTCTTCCAATTCCAAAGCATCCAGCAGAGTTTGTGCCAAGATATTTTCGCGGAATTTTTGCTCAGTCGTCTCCAGCCGATTCAATAATTCATCCGCCGCTATTCCTGGTTGCTGAATCACCTCTAACAGCCACTTCAGCAACCGGGGATTACCATCGGCAATGTGGATAATCCTCTGAGTTCTTAACTGTTGCCTAACTTCTTTATCTAAAGGAAAGCAGATTTTATCAATATCACTACTGCTCATCGCTGCCAAAGATTCCAAGTGCAGGCGATGAGGTGGCAAGGTGTCTTCATTCAAATAACGACAGGTGACAATCAGCCGACTTTCTGCCGCGTTTTCCTCCAATGCTGCACAAATCGCCCCTAAAATTTCGTAAGCCTCTGCTGTCATCCGCAATGAGCCATCCTCAATATTAGCTGTGGGGATGTTTTGCTCAAAGTCATCCAGCACCAGCAGCAAAGGTTGGTTGTGTTCGTTTTCAATTGCTTCAAAAAAGTTTTGCAACCGTCCTTTCAGAGACACCTTTGGTTCGTTCAAAAGTGCAGGCACATCTGCAAATCGCTCATACTTATTAGAAAGCTTAGTCAGCAAACCTATCTCATCCAAAGGCCCAATCAACACGACTCGCGCAAAATTGGGACGCTGCGCCTGCACCCGCGTACATAACCGCGCCGCCAAGCTACTTTTACCCAGTCCACCCATCCCGGCAATAAACACGCCGATTTGGTCGCTAGTTTCCTGCAAAGCTTTGAGACACCGTTGCAAAGGTCGTCTGCGTCCCACAAACTCAAACCGACTGGCAACTTTAACTTGATTATTCTCATCCAAAAATTCTTGCTCTGACGGTGTAAACTTCAGCTTTTCACGATTTCTTGTTCTCAGAGGTGTTACCAGTTCTGCAATGGGGCGCGTATCCCGATACATCCGCAACAGATGCCAATCGGTGCATTTTTTCTCAATCATCTCCTCCTGCGCCGCTTTGACAGCCTGTTCAACAGTTGCCCCCGTCGCCAAAGCTTGATAAAGTGCCTGTGCCGCTACAATACCCGTGCGGTCATACACCGGACGCGCCCAGCCTAAAACTATACCTGCCCCCGCCTTCACCAATGCTTGCGCCATCGAGGGTACTGTCCCTTTGTTAGCAACCTGTCCCGTATGACAACCAGAGAGAAAAGTTACACGCGGCCAGCGTCCGCGAAAGGCTTTAGCTAAATCATTGACGGTAGTAAGTTGCATATTCCCCACCTCATCTTCAGTGATGAAACATGGGGTATTGTCTGCCAGTTTTGTACCTGTTGGCAGCAAATAGCCGTAGCTTTGTTGGGTATAAATTATCCCGTGTCCCGTGAGGTGAAAGATATCAAAATAGTCTTCTTCGTAGGATTTCACCAAATTGGCTAACTCTGCAACGGAGCCGCTTTCCTCGACAATCAAATCTATGGTCTGATTCTGATCTTTGATTGCTTGCAAAATATTCGCTTCTTCCCGCTCAAACCCTAGTGGCGGAACTCTGGGATCTTCAGGAGAAGTCGCCATAAACAGCAACCGCAACGGGCGATTTTGCACGCCAATTACTTGAGTTTGACGCTGCTGCACAGAACGCACTGGTAAGACGGAAATATTCTGGCGTTCTATTAAAAACCCTGCACCATCATGTAGCAATTCCCAAGGCAAATGTGCCAATCCCAACGCCACCCGTTCTGTTTCTGGGTTCAACCCCTGCGCTTCGCTGGTTTTAATCAAATCTAGATTAATCGTTTGCTCATCCGCCTCATCCAGGGACTTTCTCAGCCATCCTTCTCTACCATCCAGCCATCGATAAAGTTGCCGTCCCAACTGGATGAGATAGGGTAGATGATCTCTTTGTTGAGCATAATAATTTTGCTCACACAAATCAATCAGCTCTGCCAACTGTGCTTTATCCAAGCGGCGTGAACCATAATCACAGCGCAGTTCAAAAGTTTGCTGTTGACTGAGGGCGAAGGCAAAGTTTAGCGGCATGGTTTGCAAGGGTAGATTGCACAATAACCTTCACCGTATTATCAGTAAATTCAATCGTCAACAAAGCCAATGCCTTAATGGTTATCGGCGATAAGCTGGTACAGATCGCGTGACTGGCGAAGATACTGCATTGATGCGATCGCAGTTCAACTATAAAATCAGGACATTATTAGGGCTGTGGCTGTATTGATTGTTATATTCTGTCAAAACACAAGTCCATTCTGTCAAAACACAAGTCCATTCTGTCAGAACACAAGTCCATTTTGTCAGAACACAAGTCCATTCTGTCAGAACACAAGTCTATTCTGTCAGAACACAAGTCTATTCTGTCAGAACACAAGTCTATTCTGTCAGAATACAAGTCCATTCTGTCAGAACACAAGTTCATTCTCAACGATTTCTTGTCTAGCATCGTGCAATTACTGAGCTAGCAATCTAATCTTATTAAAAAAAACACCTCTTTTTGCAAGCTTTACTGAACCGCTACATTGTCCCATTGAGACACTCTAGAAAGATAAAGTTTAGTAAAAAGCATAGATTGATGCCACGCAAAACAAGAAGCTCTTTCGTGCTAGAAAAAACCGAAAAGAGAGTAATCGGATTTAAATCGATTGATTCTAGCCTTGACTTTGGTGATTCTATCAGTTTAAACAATTTAATCCAGTTAACCGGACAACTCCGCAACCAGATTGACCAGTATAATATGATGCTAACTGCCCTTGACTCGGCAAAGGCAAAAATAGAAACCCTTGAAAAGAGCATTTGCGAAACCTCTGAACGCTTAGTTAGTGGTGTGGTGTTGAAGTATGGCAAAGATAGCCGGGAATACGAAATGACAGGCGGGGTACGCAAAAGCGATCGCATTCGGAAAGCCACCATCACCCGGTTAAAATCTACCGCAGACTCAAAAGCGGCTGCTACACAGACAGTCTAATGAGCGACAAGTAGGCATAATTACACCGTGAATGATGCCTATTGCCTTGCATAGACGTAGCCCACCGCAGGCATCGCACGATCGCACCTTAATAGGCAATGGAAATTTAAATAGTAATTTTACTGGTGTTTTTAAATATTAATGTGAATTAAGATACAGCATGATTGATGAGTGAATGCTGATATCTTTTCATTGTCTTAGACGGGATGAATACCGATGACATCTGAGAGCGATCGCCAAAAAGAACTTGAACACCGGGAACGTTTATTACGGGAACGAGAAGTTGAATTGCGACTCCGGGAAATGGAAACCAACCTCCATGTTAACGATGCGGCTTTTCATCAAACTGTGAAGCATCAGCCAGAAAATTCCCAGAAACCTTGGATGAAAAAAGTGATTCTGGGTGGAAAGCTTTTTGCTCTTGGTGTAGTAGCACTAGTTGCAGTAAGAATAGCCTCAGTATTGGCTGGGTTTATTATTGTTGGTGCGCTGGGGTGGATGTCTTACAAATTATTTTTGGAATCTAAAAAAACCAATCTTTAATAAAGGTGTAACTTTTATGAGTAATCAGGTATCAACTGACAGATTTATCCAAGATTTAGAGCGAGTTGCTCAAGTGCGATCGGAGATGTCTGTATGTTTAAGTAAACTGGCTGAAACAATTAATCAAGCTGAGTTGGCTGGAGATTCCTCATCAGGAAAGCTCAGTTTAGAGCGAGATATTGAAGATATTACAATAGCTAGTAAAAACCTCCGCCAAGGTGTATTTCGCCTTTTGGTATTGGGCGATATGAAGCGGGGAAAAAGTACGTTTCTCAACGCCTTAATTGGGGAAAACTTATTACCTAGTGATGTTAACCCTTGTACCGCAGTCTTAACAGTTCTACGCTATGGGCCAGAAAAGAAAGTCACCATTCATTTTAATGATGGCAAAAGTCCGCAACAGCTAGATTTTCAAAACTTTAAATATAAATATACCATTGACCCGACTGAAGCTAAAAAACTAGAGCAGGAGAAAAAACAAGCATTTCCTGATGTTGATTATGCAGTAGTTGAGTATCCCTTAACGCTACTACAAAAGGGAATCGAAATTGTCGATAGTCCGGGATTGAATGATACAGAAGCGCGAAACGAATTATCTTTGGGTTATGTAAATAACTGCCATGCAATTCTGTTTGTGATGAGAGCTTCTCAACCTTGTACCTTGGGTGAGCGTCGCTACCTAGAAAATTATATCAAAGGTCGAGGATTGACAGTTTTCTTTTTAGTTAATGCTTGGGATCAGGTGCGAGAATCATTGATTGATCCTGATGATGTTGAAGAATTACAAGCATCTGAGAATAGATTGCGGCAAGTATTTAACGCGAATTTAGCAGAATATTGTACTGTAGAAGGTCAGAATATTTATGACGAAAGGGTGTTTGAGCTTTCGTCAATTCAAGCACTCAGACGACGATTGAAGAACCCGCAAGCTGATTTAGACGGGACTGGCTTTCCGAAGTTTATGGAAGCGCTTAATACTTTTCTTACCAGAGAACGTGCGATCGCAGAACTTCGTCAAGTGAGAACCTTGGCAAGGCAAGCTTGCAATCATACCCGCGAAGCAGTTGCAAGGCGTATACCATTACTAGATCAAGATGTAAATGAATTAAAAAAACGGATTGATTCAGTAGAACCTGAGTTTAACAAACTCACAGGTATCCGAGATGAATTCCAAAAAGAAATTATCAATACCAGAGATACTCAAGCAAGAACGATTTCTGAATCTTTCCGCAGTTACGTTTTAAACTTAGGTAATACCTTTGAAAACGACTTCTTACGCTATCAGCCAGAATTAAATCTGTTTGATTTTCTCAGCAGTGGTAAACGAGAAGCATTTAACACCGCACTGCAAAAAGCCTTTGAGCAATATATCACTGACAAATCTGCGGCTTGGACATTAACTGCTGAAAAAGATATTAACGCAGCTTTTAAAGAACTTTCTCGCAGTGCTGCACAATATGGCGCATCTTACAATCAAATCACAGACCAAATTACAGAAAAGCTCACCGGAAAAGACGTAAAAGTACATACCACTACTACTGCTGAAGAAGATAACTCTCCCGGTTGGGCAAAATGGGCAATGGGATTGTTATCACTGTCTAAAGGAAATCTTGCTGGTTTCGCACTAGCCGGGGCTGGATTTGATTGGAAAAATATCTTGTTAAACTACTTCACTGTAATTGGTATTGGCGGGATAATTACAGCAGTGACAGGTGTTTTACTTGGCCCAATCGGGTTTGCGTTACTAGGTTTGGGAGTAGGATTTTTGCAAGCAGATCAAGCCCGTAAAGAGTTAGTTAAAACGGCGAAGAAAGAGTTAGTTAAACATCTACCTCAAGTAGCACATGAGCAATCTCAGGTTGTATACAGTGCTGTGAAAGAGTGTTTTGACTCTTACGAAAGAGAAGTGAGTAAACGGATTAACGATGATATTGTCTCTCGCAAATCTGAATTAGATAATTTAGTCAAACAGAAACAAACCCGCGAAATCAATCGTGAGGGTGAGTTCAATCGTTTAAAAAACTTACAGGAAGATGTAATAGGTCAGTTGCAAAAAATTGAGGCGGCGTATAGCAATTTATTAGCTTACTATAGCTAATAATAGTTTATTACTTTCATTCTTAGATAAAAGCTAAAAATGCTTATAGGGAGGCTCTAAACTATGCCTCCCCTAACTATAAGTCAATACGATTCAGTTAACTGTTTTTTTCTTCTCTTCGCGTTCTTTGTGTCCTTTGCGGTTCGTTCATAATTGACTTTGGGAATTAGGAACGAACCGCAAAGGGCGCAAAGGACACAAAGAAATAAATCAAGCAAGAAACTTTGACGCAACCTAACAAAAAATAATGGTGTCAGAAGTTTAGTCTTAATAAGCTTGCCTATAAACCAATACGGTTCAGTTAAGCATTTTTTTATTCTCTCTGTTTCCTGTGCGCCTCTGCGGTTCGTTAACAAATTTAACCTTGATAAAGAGTTTTAGTCTTAACTGAACCGTATTAGCCTATAAACGATAAATTGCTCACTACGAACTAAAATTTTATTATATGTTTAATTATGCCTAGCATAAACATAATAATCTGAGTCAAAGCCTAGGAATTAAGAACTATGCAACAACAGTATGAAGGTTATAAAGATTTAGCAGATTCTCTTAAATCTGCATCTGCATTACTGAATTTAGAACGTAAATCGCAACTGCATCAAGATATAATTACCATTTGCAATCATCTCGTTAATCCTAGCTTCCGCATTGCGGTATTTGGCCCCTTTAATCATGGCAAGTCTACCTTACTGAATGCCATGCTAGGGAATCGCACCTTACCAATTGATTTAATCCCCACCACAGGCGCATCGATTATTGTCAAGTATGGCTCTGATGTGCGAACTCGCATCATGTTGGTAGATGGCACAGAAATCTATCGCAGTGGCACAGAAATTTTACAACAATTTGCAATTCTTGATGGCAATAGGCAGATGCGGAAAGATGTAGCATCTGTGGAAGTTTTTTGCCCGCATCCCTTCTTGGAAACGGGAGTAGAATTTCTTGATTTACCAGGAACTAATGATAGAGATGAACAAGATAATTTAGTTCGAGAACAACTTTTAGGTGCAGATTTAGTTATTCAATTATTAGATGCACGGAAGTTAATGACTTTAGGTGAACGAGAAAATTTGCGAGATTGGCTATTAGATCGCGGTATTAAAACAGTTATATTTGTTGCTAATTTTCTGAACTTACTCGAACCTGACGAGCAAAAACAAGTTCAAAATCGCTTGCTGTTTGTCGCAGAAAGCTTTCGAGCCGAATTACCTCCAGGTTTTAGTAATTTATATCGCGTCGATGCTTTACCTGCTTTAAGAGCTAGATTAAAAGGCGATGTTGCAGCTGCCAATAGTAGCGGGTTAGCGGCTTTTGAAACAGCGTTGCAAAATATTGTGGGGATTTTGCAACCAGATCGTGGTAGCGTGCGTTTGCCAAGAGTGCAAGCGATCGCTTCTCAAATCCAACTATCATTAAAAGCTAAAATTGACCCGATTGCTCTTGAAATAAAATCTTTTGATGATAAACAAAATAGTAAAATTGAAATTAAACAAAAAGCAGCTAACTTAATTTATAAAGGTTTCACTACCAGCATCGAAGAATTACGCGATTGGCTAGAATTACCCAAGCTACTCACCAAATATCAAGCTGATGCGGCAGTTGCCTTGGCAGAAAATAAATTTAAGGATTGGCAAACAAATATTCTTAAAAAAGACCTGAATCAATTACAATTATCTGCTGTGAAATGGCTTTATCAAGCTTACGAGTTTTTCCAAGAAGAACGACCGCAAGATTTATTAATTCCCTTTCCTAGCGAACCACAAGTAATACTACCCCCAAAGCCAAACAATAATGATGATTTGAGTGAACCTGGTTCCATCGCTGTTGGTGGTGGTATCGGTTGGTTGTTAGGCGGCCCAGTTGGCGCTGCTGTCGTCGGGAGTATTTCTTATTTATTAAACAAGAATATCCAAAAACAAGATGATCAATTAGCAAAGGAATCTTATCATCAGGAAGTTGCTAAACTTTGTATAACTGCAATTGAAGATTATTTTTCTAGTTTTAGCAGCCAAGGTTTATCTATTTTGGCTGAATATGAACGGCAAGCTGAAAAATTAATTTGCTTTCAATTCAGCCAAGAGGCAGGGGAAATTACTAATAAACGTGAAAATTTGCAGCAATTACAAAATGGTTTTAATCGGTTGCTACGAGAGTTAGAAAAGGTCAAAATACTCTCAAATCATCAACCTTATAAAGAAATACCAAAATACACAAATACCAATAGAAAATATTCACCACAGCCAGAAAGAGTTAAACTTTCCCCTGAAAAAGATCCTGTTATTAAGCAACAACAGGAAAAGACTGCTAAAAATAGTGGCACAAGGGTAGAATCTTTTTCTCCACCACCATCGCCAAAAGCTTCTCCGTCTCCGCGTCCCGAAGAAGTGGAGGCGAAATTTCGTGATTGGGAACTCAATGAGGAAATAGCGCGGATGAAAGCAGAGATGCAATCGCCTGGTTCCCGAACTAGCAAACAGCAAAATACAACTCAAAGCAATAAAGCACCCAGCCAACCAAAAGCCCAAACGGAAAAAGATAAGATTACTCGCGCCTACGGCATTTTAGGATTGCAAACAAATGCTTCTCAGGCTGAGGTAAAGCAGGCTTATCGAACTTTAGTAAAAAAATGGCATCCAGATTTGTTTGTGAATCAGCCGCAACTGCTCAAACAAGCACAAGAAAAAATGCACTTAGTTAATGATGCTTACACAATTTTGAGTGATAAATAAATAACAAGATACTGGACTTATTTAATAAGTTAGATTTCATCCTAATTTCATTTCTGGCTGCCAAGCTAATAAGTAAATATAGAATTAGGAAACTATGAGGTGAGACTTATGCAACTGCTATCTTTGAGGAATGGCTTTTTGGCGTTAACTTTTACTGCGATCGCTTCAACCAGTGCGTTAATGACAGGTTGTACTAGTACTGCTTCCCAAAACCAAAGCCAAGCAACAAAGGAAACCGCCACTAATGCTAACGACAAGCAAATGATGAACCACGGTGGTGGCATGATGAATCACAGTATGGGAATGGATTTAGGCCCAGCCGATGCTAATTTTGATTTACGATTTATCGACGCTATGATACCCCACCATCAAGGGGCTGTGGAAATGGCGAAAGAAGCACAGGTGAAATCAAAACGTCCTGAAATCAAAAAACTAGCAGACAATATTATCAAATCGCAAAACCAAGAAATCACTCAGATGAAGCAGTGGCGACAAGCTTGGTATCCCAAGGCGGGAGATAAACCAATGGCTTACAACAGCCAAATGGGCCACATGATGGAAATGTCATCTGACCAAATGAAAACTATGATGATGAGTCAAGATTTAGGTGTAGCTGATGCTGAGTTTGATTTGCGCTTTATCAATGCGATGATTCCTCACCACGAAGGGGCTGTAACAATGGCGCAAGATGCCTTAAGTAAGTCTAAGCGCCCTGAAATTAAGAAATTAGCCCAAGAAATTGTTAAAGCCCAAGAGATAGAGATTAAAGAAATGCAACAGTGGCGAAAAGCTTGGTACAACAAGTGAAACTAAGTCTCTGGGTGGGTATAGCAATCTTATGTAAGTTGGGAAAAGGAACGAACCGCCAAGTCGCCAAGTACGCCAAGAGAAAGAACAGAAAGAGCAACTATATATATTTGCGGTTGTGAATTTGGGGTAAGTGTTTGGTTGTTTTAGGAGTGATGTCTTTGACGGGCTACGCCTACGCAGCATAATTTCATCTTAATTTCATTTCTTAATGCCAGACTGGGTGGGGAGTGTATCTCAGATTGCAGAAGGTATTTTTTTTGAAAAATGCCTCAGCAGTGCAACGAATTATTGTATTTTCTCTGCCTCTGTATCCAAAGACTTTTGATAGCGATGCCTAACTCCTATTCCCAACGACTTACAGCTATCCTCTGTGTTTCTGGGACATTTTTCAATTTTTTGTTACTTACTATTCCCGCAGTTGTTTTAGCTCACGCTGGACACGGAAATGAATTTCAAGGGGGAAGTGAAACAACTGGTGCTAATGGTTCTATTCAAGTTGATGCCGAAACAGCTAAACGGCTAGGAATTAAAGTTGAATCTGTCAAACGCCAGCAGCTAGCTGTTGGAATTAAAACTACTGGACAGATTGAAACTCTACCCAGCCAAAAAGTGGAAGTAAATACGCCAATTTCTCAAGCAAAAGTGGTTGAGTTATTGGTGGAACCTGGTGTCATGGTGAAAAAAGGTCAACCAGTTGCCGTTATATCCAGTCCTGAACTGGTGGAACTGCGGGTTAACTCCCAGGAAAAACTTGCTCAAGGTCAGGCTGATTTACAGCAAGCCCAGGCTGATTTAAGGCTAGCTCAACAAAACCGCGATCGCTATCAACGAATAGCCGCAGCTGAAATAGCTCAAGCACAGAGCCAAGTGGCTTTTGCTCAAGAAAAGTTTAACCAAGATCAACGGTTAGTTAATGCTGGCGCTTTACCACGTCGTAATGCTCTTGAATCCGAAACTCAGTTAGCTCAAGCCAAAGCCGACCTTGCGAAAGCTGCTAGTCGTCGGGACGTTATTGAGGCAGAAAATCAGCTAAAACGCGCTGATTCAGCCGTTCAGGTCGCAAAGTCTCGTATCCAACTAAGTAATAGTATTTATCAAACTCGGCTTTCTCAATTGGGAACCCGCGCCAATGCTCAAGGACTTGTTACCGTGACATCTCCAATTTCCGGCAAAGTTGCCGACAGGGAAGTTACCCTCGGTCAATCATTTGAGGATGCGGGTGGGAAGTTGATGACGATTATCAATGACAGTCGCGTTTTTGCCACCGCGAATATTTATGAAAAAGATTTGAATCAGGTAAGAAATGGTCAACAGGTAAGGGTCAAAGTTGCTTCCATACCTAATCGTACCTTTATCGGACGAATTACCCGAATTGGTTCTGTGGTGGAAGGTGAAACACGAGTCGTACCGGTGCAAGCTGAACTAGAGAATTCTGGTGGAGTGCTAAAACCAGGAATGTTTGCAGAATTAGAAGTTGTTACAAACCAAGCATCACCAGCCATATTAGCAATTAAGAGCGCGGCTATAGTTGAAGCCAATGGCAAAAAACAGGTTTATGTACAAAATGGCAACGCCTATCAGCCTGTTGAAGTTACTTTAGGTCAAACCTTTGGGGATATGGTTGAGGTCAAAACTGGCTTATTCGAGGACGATTTGATCGTGACAGTGCGATCGCCTCAACTTTATGCTCAGTCTTTGCGTGGTAATACTAAGCCAAAAGTAGATGAACACCCAGAAAATCCTCGACAAACTACAAGAGAGCCAGTACCACTGTGGCTGTTGGGAGCAGGAGCCGCATTAACCCCGTTCGCTTTCATTGCAGGTGCTTTTTGGTCTAATCGTCGCACCAATCAACTTCAACCAGCACAGGACAACGTAAATAAACCACCCATTTGAAATGTCTAAAACCCTTACACCATCTTAATTACGAATTACGAATTACGAATTACAAATAATGCTGAGTGCGATTATTAAATGGGCGATCGCCCGCCGTTGGTTAATCATGCTGGGTACAATTGTCCTAACACTTTGGATATTTCGGACAATCATCCAAATGCCGTTGGATGTTTTCCCTACCTTTGCACCACCCCAAGTTGAAATTCAAACTGAAGCACCAGGACTAGCACCAGAAGAAGTTGAATCTTTAGTAACTTTACCAATTGAAAGTGCGATTAACGGTACTCCAGGAATTACAGCAGTACGTTCTTCTAGTGCGTCGGGAGTTTCCGTTGTCAAAGTAATTTTTAACTGGGGAAGCGATATTTATCAAGCTCGCCAATTGGTAACAGAGCGATTGCAACAGAGTTCTAGTAAGCTTCCTGAAGGAGTGGAAACGCCACAAATTTCTCCCACCAGTTCCCCCATCGGTACTGTACTGGAATACGCCTTTACTTCTGAAAATACTCCTTTGATGGAAGTGCGGCGCATTGTCGATTGGCAAGTAACAAATCGCCTTTTAGCTGTTCCAGGTGTTAGTCAGGTTGTAGCCTATGGTGGCGATACTCGCCAATATCAAGTATTAATTGATCCAGATAAGTTACAAGCCTTTAATGTCACTTTAGAAGATGTGCAAGAGGCTGTATCTGCTGCCAATGTTAATGCACCGGGCGGTTATTTAATTACCCGCGATCGCGAAAAATTAATTCGAGGTATTGGACGGATTGAATCTATTGAAGACTTACAGCAGTCAGTAATTACTGCGCGCAACGGTACACCTGTAAAAATATCTGATGTCGCTGATGTCCAAATTGGTGCAGCTATCAAACGGGGTGATGGCAGTTTTAACGGTCAAAAGGCAATTATCGTGATGATTAATAAACAGCCTCAAGCCGATACTCCTACTGTTACCCGTGCCATAGAAGCGGCGATGTCAGAAGTAAAATCTGGCTTACCCAAAGATATTAATATAACTCCTACCTTCCGACAAGAAAACTATATTGATTCTTCCATTGACAATGTTAGAGAAGCTTTGATTGAAGGCAGTATTATTGTTGCAATTATCCTGATTCCATTTTTGATGAATTGGCGGAATCTAGCTGTTTGCCTAACTACCCTGCCATTATCTTTACTAATAGGATTACTATTACTTAATTGGCTAGGACAAGGTTTAAATACCATGACTTTGGGAGGATTAGCAGTATCAATTGGTTCAGCCGTTGATGATGCAATTGTCGATGCCGAAAACGTCTATCGTAACCTGCGAGAGAATAAATACTCTGCCAACCCACGACCAGTTTTAGATGTAGTGTTTTCCGGTTGTCAAGAGGTGCGTGATTCACTTTTTGGAGGCACTATAATCACCCTAGTTGTGTTCTCCCCAGTTTTTGCTTTAGCTGGTGTAGAAGGTAGTATTTTTATCCCAATGGGATTAGGCTATATAGCGGCAGTTATCGGTTCTAGTATCACAGCGTTGACAGTAACTCCGGCATTATGTGCAATCTTATTACCTTACGGTAACTTGCCAGAAAAGGAGCCTTGGATAGCAAGATTTTTTAAGAAGCTTTATCATCCTCTCTTAGCATTTTCTATACGGCATTCTGGAATTATTTTAACCCTAGCTGCTGCCAGTTTAGTAGCAGCTGCTGTGATTGCTCCCTCCTTTGGAAGAGTGTTTCTACCAGAATTTCAAGAACAAACTTTGGTGAATACCCTAACTCTTTATCCTGGTGTATCTTTGGAAACTACCAATGCAGCTGGAGAAGCAATTCAAGACGCGCTGAAGGGAGACTCTAGATTTCCTTACGTGCAGTTGCGTTCTGGACGTGCGCCTGGTGATGCAGATGCAGCAGGGGTAAATTTCGGACATTTGGATATTGAATTGAGCAAAGCAGCGATGGAAGACAGGGAGAAAACTATTAAAAAGCTGCGGGAAGAGTTTGCTAAATTACCAGGGGTAGCACCGAATATTGGTGGTTTTATCTCTCACCAGATGGATGAAGTTTTGTCTGGTGTGAGAAGTGCGATCGCTGTCAAAATTTTCAGTTCAGAATTAGAGCAACTCCGCATCATTGGGAGCCAAGTAAATGAGGTGATGAAAAGCGTTAATGGAATTGTTGATTTGCAACTTGAGCCTCAAGTACCAGTCGAACAAATACAAATTAAGTTCAACCGCCAAGCTGCCTCTCGATATGGTTTAACAGCAGGAAAACTTTCCCAAATTATTGAAACTGCCCTCAATGGAAAAGTAGTTTCCCAAGTCTTGGAAAAACAACAAACTTTTGACTTAGTTGTGTGGTTAAAACCAGATGCACGTCAAAATTTGGATACCATTGGCAATTTATTAGTTGATACTCCTAACGGCCAAAAAATTCCCTTATCACAAGTTGCCATCATTAACAATGGTACAGGGCCAAATACGATTAACCGGGAAAATGTTTCCCGCTTGATTATTGTTTCTGCTAATGCTAGCGGTAGAGATTTGCGTTCCATTGTCAACGAAATTCGAGATAAAGTTAACCAACAAGTGCATCCTAGCTCTGGTTACTATATTCAATATGCAGGGCAATTTGAGGCGCAAGAACGAGCCACTCAAAATATCTTAATTTCCAGTGCGATTGCCTTTGTTGTCATTACGGTAATTATGTATCTCTCAGTCAAATCTATCCCTTCAACCATCATGATTATGATTAACTTACCTTTGGCATTAGTGGGAGGAGTATTTTCAGTAGCTTTGACAGACGGAGTTATTTCTATTGCTTCCTTAGTTGGCTTTATCACTCTATTTGGAGTTGCCACTCGTAATGGTTTGCTACTGGTAGATAATTACAATAGCAAATTTGCTCAAGGGATGCCTCTTAAAGAAGTGCTTATTAAAGGCTCAATGGAACGGCTTAACGCTATTTTAATGACGGCTTTTACCTCAGCTTTAGGGTTAGCACCATTAGTAGTTGACAGTGGGCCTGGTAAAGAAATTTTGCAACCCCTTTCGATAGTAGTGTTGGGTGGCTTATTTACCTCTACAGCATTGACTCTGTTAGTTATTCCAGCTCTGTATTCTCAGTTTAGGAAGTTTTTGGTTCCTAAAAATACTATGCTTTTACAAAATATTGATGTAGCCAAATACCCAGTATAATGAATAAGATTTTCTGTTTTTACGTCTTAGCTATTAATTGTTTTAATACGGAGTAAATCAATGATTTCACTAAAATCAAGCTTAATTGTTATAGGAAGTGTAGGGCTGCTTTTTTTGGGGGCTTGTAGTAACAGTAATCAAGCAGCTAATACAGAAAAAAGTCCAGCTATTTCTACCTCAAATGCCAATTCCCCAGCTTCACCTGTTGCCAAAACATCTAGTCAGCATGGTGAATCTAAAGGAGGCCAAGTTGTGGAAACAGGAGCCTATCATTTAGAGTTTGTACCTGAGAAGGAATTAAATGGAACTCACATGGATTTCTATTTGCTAAAAGGCGACAATCACGAAGCAATATCTAATGCTAAAGTGAAGGCTAAAGTTCAGACACCTGATGGAAGCCAGAAAACTTTAAACCTTACTTATGATAAAGAAGGTAAACACTATACTGTTTTGCTGCCAGAAAAATCTTCAGGTCAATATCAAGTGAAAATGCTTGTAGATATTGATGGCAAAAAAGTAGATGGTCGTTTTAGTTTTAATAAGTAAATCTGTAAGCATTTGCTTGCTTCTTTTTGCGTCCTTTGCGTCCTTCTCCCTTGGCGTTAGCCTCTCCCTTTGGGAGAAGGGTAGACGCTAACGTGAATGCGGTTCGTTAATAAAAATTCACTTTTACAAAAAATTTCAACCTTAACTAAACCGTATTAGGAGGCACCCAAATTTCATCTTGATTTCATCTGTCTCTGTCAAGCTAGTTAATAAGAGATTTATTTTTAAAAATGAGTCTGAGACTAGATTAACAAGATTGATTTATGAGAGATTTGAAATGCTGAAAAAATTCATTTTTACAACTGTGGTTAGTTTGACACTTACAGCTTCATTTTCTGCTGTCTATGCAAGTCAAATACCAGATACTAAGAGTTTTCCTCATATTCTTAGCACAGTGCAATTTCCTCAGACTAAATGGGGAATTATTCGGCATACTTTCAAATTGGAAATTCCTCAAAATAGTAGTGCTATTACCCAAATAAATATCGATGTTCCACCGGGTTTAACTGTAAAAAATGATTTCAGTATTTCTGACCAATCTGGTCGAAAAATTCAGGCAAATACCACTGTTAACGGTAACAAGATTGCGATCGCTTTTGTCCAAGTTGTTGCCCCTGCGAATATACTCAATATTGATATGAATAGGGTCAACCGAAGGGGAACTTCAAATGCTTGGCTCTACCGAGTTTCTGCTAAATTTGTTGGTAGTGATGCAGAAATTCCCGTAGGTGTAGCCCAGTTTCGGATCTACTAATCTACAATTTTTGATGGTAAATCATAGATTTTTAACCCTTGCTTTGAGGAGGTGAAGGTGGTTCTTAGGATATCAATCTAGGAGATACAAATTAATAGTTGGCCGATAAATTATATGAGAGTACTGCTAATCGAAGATGAGCCAGATTTGGGTTCGGCAATTAAGCGTACCTTGAATCTGGAAAAGTATGTAGTTGACTGGGTTTTAGATGGTGATGAGGCATGGGATTATCTAGAAAACCAGTGGACGCAGTACACCCTGGCTATTATCGATTGGATGTTGCCAGGATTGTCTGGGTTAGAACTGTGTAGTCGGCTACGAACACGACGTAATCCTCTGCCAGTTTTGATGTTGACAGCTAAAGATCGGATGGAAGATAAAGTTGCTGGACTAGATGCAGGTGCTGATGATTATTTAGTGAAACCCTTTGGTATGGCGGAATTGTTGGCGCGGTTGCGTGCTTTGCAGAGGCGATCGCCCCAATTTCAATCCAAGGAATTAACTGTTGGCAATCTGACTCTCGATTACAGCAAAGGCACGATTGTCAGTCAGAACCATCAAGGGGATAAACAGGTTATTCCTTTAACTAATAAAGAATTCCAGCTACTAGAGTATTTTATGAAGCATCCGCATCAAATTGTCACAACTGAACAGATTCGCAATCAGCTTTGGGAGGTGAGTGCAGAACCCGTTAGTAATGTGGTGGCGGCTCAAATACGTTTGCTGCGCCGCAGATTAGCTAATAGTGGTTGTGGGAACCCCATTGAAACTATGCATGGTGTGGGATATCGTCTCAATCTCACCGATGAATCAAAATAAACTTTTTAACTTAACACGCCTGCGTTTGGCTCTATGGTATGCAATCGTCATGGCTGTGATTTTAAGTCTGTGCGGATTCGGCGTATACAAAGCCGTATCCCATGCCCATTGGGTAGCATTAGACCGAGAACTGGAATCTGTCGCCGGAACAATACACGACAGTATCGAACTGAAACTAAAGCAACCCGGACACATTGAACCAGTTGTACAGCAGCTTTTACCAAATATTTGTCTGATTGGTGAAAGATGTATTCAACAGCAATCAAGTTCTAAAAAGCATATCCTCAGCGCCATCCATCAAGGCTACTACTATGTACGTTTTTTTGATAATTCAGGACGCTTGATTGCGATCGCAGGTTCGCATCCAGATGAACTTTCTCTAGTCTTTAATAAAAAACTTTGGCAAACCCTCAAAGATAGCAAAGGCAAGCCATACCACCAAATTTCTTTTGGACTGCACACTCAAGATAATCATGATTGGGGATATATCCAAGTCGGGCGAAGTCTGGAAGATTTCAATAGTTATCTGGATGCTGTGAAATTAATTTTAGTCGTGGGATTACCTACAACGATGGTTGTGGTTAGTATTGCTAGTTGGTGGTTAGCAGGATTAGCAATGCAACCTATCTATCAATCTTATAGACAAATCCAACAATTTACAGCCGATGTCGCACATGAATTGCGAACACCTTTAGCTGCAACACAAGCAACGGTGGAATCAGCTTTGTTGATACCGAAATTGGATGAAATCGAAGCGCGGGACATTCTACAAACTATAAACCGTCAGAATCATCGACTTACTTCTTTAGTTGTAGATTTACTCCTGTTAGCTCGTTTAGATCGGCAAAATATCCCATTACGACATGAAGTATGTTGCTTGAATGATATTGTCAACGACTTAGTAGAGGAATTTGCAGCGATCGCCTTTTCTGCTCAAGTGTCACTCACATCTGCAATCAGAGTCGAGCAACCTCTAAATATCATAGGCGATTCTGACCAACTCTATCGTCTGGTTTCTAATTTAATCATCAATGCAATTCAATACACGCCACAATCTGGAAAAGTGACTGTTGTCTTAGATCGCAGTGAAAATTATGCTGTGATTCAGGTTAAAGATACAGGTATTGGTATTCCTCAGCAAGAACTGACTCAGATTTTTGATCGCTTTTACCGAGTGAATAGCGATCGCTCTCGTAAAACTGGCGGTTCTGGATTAGGGTTAGCGATCGCTCAGGCAATTATTCAGTCACACCAAGGTAGTTTAAATGTGCAGAGCCAATTAGGTAAAGGTAGCACTTTTACTATTCAATTACCCTTAGATGTCACACCAATTTCCCAATTTAAATTGCTGTATCGTCGCCAGCCTAAATTTAAATAAAATTTTATTACCAAACTTTACTCATATTCAAAATAAACCCAGGTAATACCGACTCGCCGTTTACACTAGCAGGATTATCCAAACATTCCTCTGGCAATCCAGGACGATAAATATAAACTTTACGTTGCTTACGGTCAATCAACCAGCCTAACTGTATTCCCGACTCATTCATATATTCCTCCATTTTTTCCTTCAAAGTCTGGAGGTTATCGCTAGGAGATTTGAGTTCGACTACAAAATCTGGACAAATGGGAGCAAACTTTCGCTGCTGTTCTGGAGACAGAGCATTCCACCGTTCTAGTTTAATCCAGGAAGCATCTGGAGAGCGTTCTGCACCTGTTGATAGCTTAAATCCGGTACTAGAGCTAAAAGTTATACCTGTACCATCTTGTTCTGACCAAACCCATAGCTGTCCTGAGATATTAACTTCTCGGTTTCCTGTCTCTGAACCAGTAGGAGGCATAATTACCAATTCTCCGAATTTATTTCGCTCAATGCGTAAGTCACGATTCACCTGACAGAACTCAAAAAATTGTTCGTCTGTCATTTGCATTGATGATGGAATTTGCAAAACTAAAGGGGATGAGAACATAGGGATTTCCTCCAGGTTCGGATGCCTAGCCGACTAACTATATTCTCACGCAAAGAAACAAAGACGCAAAGTTATATCTTTGCGCCTTTGCTTTTTATCCGAAATCATTCTCAGATTTACTTGTTAGGCTGAGGAGTCATCCGCAAATAGGGTTTGATTTCCTCGTAACCTTTGGGGAATTTCTCTTTAAGTACTTCTGGATCTTTGAGTGAGGGGACAATTACAACATCCTCTCCATCTTTCCAGTCAGCTGGTGTCGCCACGCTGTAATTATCAGTCAATTGCAGAGAATCAATTACCCGCAAAATTTCGTCAAAGTTACGTCCCGTACTGGGAGGATAGGTGAAACTTAGGCGGAGTTTCTTATTGGGATCAATCACGAAAACCGATCGCACTGTCACAGTCGCATTAGCATTGGGGTGGATCATATCATAAAGCTCAGAAACCTTACGATCCGCATCCGCCAAAATTGGGTAGTTAAGGCTGGTGCTTTGAGTTTCTTCAATGTCTCCAACCCAGCCTTTGTGAGATTCTACGTCATCAACGCTGAGTGCGATCGCTTTGACATTGCGCTTGTCAAATTCTGGTTTGAGCTTGGCAACTGTGCCGAGTTCTGTTGTACAAACAGGTGTAAAATCAGCAGGGTGAGAGAACAGCACAACCCAGCTGTCACCTGCCCATTGGTAAAAATCGATGTCGCCGTGTGTTGAGGCTTGCGTAAAGTTGGGTACTGTGTCACCTAGACGGAGAGCCATGTGAGATTCCCTGTAGTTAGAAAGGCATATATATTCTAGTATGTCATCATGACATAAAACCCCGATTTCCCAATCGGACTTTAGCAGTTTGAAACAAAATTTTAGGTTGTCAGCGCTCTCAGATCAGTGATTAAAAGGAGGTCAAAACTATTGACTAAAGTACACATATATGCTTTGGTTTATTATTTTTTCCCTATAGGTTTTTCTTTACATAGAAGATTGCAAATATCAGGGTGATAAGTATCTAGGCATAAATAAATTTATTGTTTGTAGTAAGGACTTTAGTCCTGATAATCCTTGCTCTGAGCGATAAATCGCTCACTACAAACTAAAAGTTTATTTTATATTTAATTATGTCTACCTACTTAGCTGACTATAGGCTTTGTAGGTTGGGTGCAGCGATAGCGTAACCCAACATAAAATTTGGTAGTAATGTTGGGTTGCGTTTCATTCCTCAACCCAACCTTGTATCTTAGAAATAGTAGTAGACCGTCCCAACCTTGGTCAAGAAAGACCGCTTCGTAGCATGGGTCACTACAACAATCTCTTTGACAGAACTCG
>NZ_JACJSH010000042.1:0-66838 GCF_014698055.1 Nostoc sp. FACHB-133 | reverse complement strand
ATACCCTTAAACGGCTGCCCATATACCTGTTACCGTGGTAGATACATTATGTGTATTTACTTATCTTTACACAATTTGGTTTTTTCACCCTGTCCTACTTATATATGATTGAATACCACCTTCGTGGGCAAAAATTTCTAAAAACACGAAGACATGGTTAGTTTTTTGGTTAACTTTATCACCTACCTTTAGGTTTTGTGTCACTTTAGTGATATGCATATTAGGTTATTTATACTTGGGTTAAGGGCGCAATCGCACCGCTTTGTAACCGCTCTAAATCTGTTTTTACCATTTTTTCTAAAAGTTCCTCAAAACTCACTTGGGGTTCCCAACCAAGATTTCTTTTAGCTTTACTAGGGTCAGCTACTAGTTGAAAATGCTCGTCTTGTCTCAATAAACTGGTATTTAAAACTATATAGCGCGTCCAATCCAATCCGACAGACTCAAAAGCTGTGGCAACTAAATCTCTAACGCTGTGCAGTTTACCAGTGCCAATCACATACTCTTCTGGTTCATCGACTTGCAACATGAGCCACATAGCTTCTACGTAATCTCCCGCAAAGCCCCAATCGCGTTTCGCATCTAAATTACCCATTTCTAAGGTGTCAGTTAAACCCAATTTAATCGATGCGGCTGCCAAAGAAACTTTTCGGGTTACAAACTGAGGTGCGCGGAGAGGAGACTCATGGTTATATAAAATTCCACTACAGGCAAATAATCCATAGCGCTGTCTGTGATGCACCATCGTCCAGTGGGCGTGCATCTTGGCCGCAGCATAGGGATTTTTGGGACGAAAAGGCGTTTCCTCATCTTGAGGCGAACTAAATACATCGCCAAACATTTCCGAACTGCTGGCTTGATAAAATCTGGTAGACAAACCAACCTGTCGTACAGCTTCCAAAAGTCTGGTAGCTGTACCAGTGATCAAATCTAGGGTTCCTAATGGGTCGTTCCAAGAGTCGGGTACAAAACTGGGAGCCGCCAAATTGTAGATTTCTTGGGGACGTAGTTGCTCAACTGCGGTCAACAGCGCCCCACTATCCCTCAAGTCAACCGTAAAAATTTCTACCTGATTCGCCAGTGTTCCCAGCTTTGTCAAATTAGGTTGTCGATGGGGAGGTACTAATCCTACAACTCGATAGCCACGGTTGAGGAGCAAATGGCTGAGATAATAGCCATCTTGACCAGTTATTCCTGTAATGAGGGCTGTTTTAGTCATAATCTGTCCCCTATTATCTCTATCTCTATTAAGGACTAAATAGCAGTTGTTGGAGAACAAACATTCCGGCTCTCAACACTGCTGACAAATCTTAACAAGGGAGCTAATATAACTCGAATGCTATCTTTACTGTATTCATTAATTCTTTTTATACAAAAATATTTTTGAGATTTTACCAAAAAATCATAATAACTAAGCAATTTTACGTAAAAAATACATTACTCCAATTCAAATAATATTGAAAAAGGAATATACTTTTATCAATCAAGTAACTACATTTTGTAGCAGAGAGTTTTTTTGCTCATACTTCTGTTTTGAAGTAAGTGGTTTAAATTCACGTTTATTATTGTGCTTCTACAGAGTATTTGACGATGAGAAGGCAATTTCTACCATCTGCACCACGTTCGTATACAACACGGTCTGCCAACCGCCGGAGGAGGAACCATCCATACCCACCTACTTGTAGAGTACCTGGTGCTGGCTCTGCGATCGCATCAGGATTAAAAGGTTTTCCATAATCCCAAATTCTAATCTCTAGTCGATCAATCCACAGATCAACGTTAATTTCAATGGTTGTTTCTGGGGGTAAAGCATGATGAGCGTGACGAACAGCGTTGGTAAAACCTTCTGCTAATGCTAAATTGAGGCGATCTAGTTGGGTTTTTGACCAGCCAAGTTGAGACAGATGTTGCAGACAAAATTGCTCGAACCATTCTTGCACCTGGTTTAGGAGGCTGAGTTCGCTCTTAACCTTCAGATGGTCTTGCTGCACTATGGTAAACATTAACTGTGACTTAAATATAAATAAACCCAAGTTGCTAGTTATTAAATTTTGCATGATTCGCCAAATTTCTCTGATGTAGAAAAATCTAAATTGAGATATTTTATCTACCAAAATACAAAACATGAACGATTTTGGCATTTATAGCGTTGTAACTAGCAACTTACGTTAATTAAGTGAAAAATGTTTATATTTGATGAATTTTGGTGATTTTAGATTTTGAGATAGCTTTTCAATCCAAAACTCCAGATCCCGAATGCAATCTGAACTATTAAAATTGACGCCTGTAGATTTCTTCCAAAAACATATTTGTAATATGCTCTTGAAACTCACAGGCGTCAAAGCACTTTGTGGTGACTAATTTAGAATAGTCCCAAGGTCAAAGATTTATCCAATGGCAAGGCAGCACCAATACCCAGCCACACGGTGACAAGAGTACCAACGAGGAAAACTGTGGTTGCAACTGGGCGACGGAAGGGATTTTGGAACTTGTTGACGTTCTCAATAAAAGGAACGAGAATTAGCCCAACTGGTACAGAACCCATTGCTAACACTCCTAAAAGTTTGTTAGGAAGCGATCGCAAAATTTGGAAGACTGGATACAAGTACCACTCTGGTAAAATTTCCAATGGTGTGGCGAAAGGATTTGCTGGTTCACCGGTCATTGCAGGATCTAGCACAGCTAGAGCCACAATTGCAGCGAAGGAACCCATGATCACGATTGGAAAGACATAAAGCAAGTCATTAGGCCAAGCGGGTTCACCATAGTAATTGTGACCCATGCCTTTGGCGAGTTTGGCTCTTAACTGAGGATCGCTCAGGTCAGGTTTTTTTTGTGTTGCCATTTTGAAATGTGCTCTCCTGCTTAAGTTAAATTAAAGCATTTGTGAAGGCTATCAGCTACTAGGCAAACCTAGCAGGCAAAAAGCAGCGTTTTGTTTGTCTACGGTTATCCGCTTGGAAGGAATTTACAGCTTTAGGCTTCAGATGAAGTGTTTATTTTTGGAACTTATGTGCAATTAAATTTATTGTGTTTCATAAGTTTAAAACAAACAACTTCATCTGAAAACTGACAAATCTTGCCTTTCGCTAATAATTGAGATTACAAAGGCCCGGAAATGCCTTGCTTGCGGATCATCAAGAAGTGAAACAGCATGAAGACTGCAATCAACCAAGGCAGCACAAAGGTGTGTGCGCTGTAGTAACGAGTTAGTGTTGCTTGACCAACACTTGAACCGCCGCGCAGCAGGTCGGAGATCAGAACGCCAACTACGGGAATTGCTTCTGGTACGCCGCTAACGATTTTTACAGCCCAGTAGCCAACTTGATCCCAAGGTAGGGAATAGCCGGTGACTCCAAAGGAAACTGTAATTACAGCTAGGATGACACCGCTAACCCAAGTTAGTTCGCGGGGCTTTTTAAAACCACCTGTGAGATAAACCCGGAAGACGTGCAAAATCATCATTAACACCATCATGCTGGCAGACCAGCGATGGATGGAGCGAATTAGCCAACCGAAGTTTACTTCATTCATGATGTACTCCACTGAGGAGAACGCTTCAGTGACTGTTGGCCTGTAGTAGAACGTCATGGCAAATCCAGTGGCAAACTGGATGAGAAAGCAAACCAGGGTAATACCACCCAAGCAGTAGAAGATGTTGACGTGGGGAGGGACGTACTTACTAGTAACGTCTTCAGCGAGTGCCTGAATCTCCAGGCGTTCCTCAAACCAGTCGTAAACGTTGGCCATACAATCTCAAGTTCCTAAAAGTCGGTTGCGGTTGATAAATCCCGAAGCTCTAAATCGGCGACTAAAATTCTGATGGTTCCAAGCCTCGGCATCCTGCGGGTTCGCCCAAGGGGTTGCCGCAGGCTAGGGTAACAACAGAATTGTCTATGGACTTCTCATAAGCCGCCTCTTATGACTTCTCTCCCAATTAGCAATTTTGGGATTTTAGTAAAGACGAGTTTATTTCGTTTGCTTGTCAGCTTTCAGCGTGCTAAGAGTCTTCAGAAACTTTACACTCTGTAAAGAAGGAATATATTGCGATCTCTTTACGCCCCTGCACAGAAAATGGTGGACACAAAGTAGATTTTATCCTTTCGCGAGTGGATACAACGCATCAGTTGACTGAACAACTTGATGAGAGAAATGCACCACTTCTATAAAAAAAGTAACATAATCGAGAGATAGATTTCATCAACAACAGAGCAACTGAGCATTTCTAGGCAATTTGGGTTGAGGTGGAATTGATAATGGGGTTCATGAACAAACAAGTCTTTCGGGTTGGATTTTCGTTGTTAATGGCGTTTTGGTTGGCGTTTGGTACGCTGACCCAGCCTGCGCTGGCTTTAACGGGGGAACAAAAGCTGGTTTCCGAAGTTTGGCGAATTGTTAATCGCACTTATCTAGATGAGACTTTTAATCATCAAAACTGGGCGGCTGTGCGGCAAAAGGTTCTAGAGAAGCCGCTTACAGACTCAAATGCCAGTTATGCGGCAATTGGGAAGATGCTCAAGAGCCTCGATGACCCTTTTACCCGCTTTTTAGACCCGGAACAGTACCGCAGCTTAAAGGTCAATACCTCTGGGGAACTGACTGGGGTAGGATTGCAAATTGTCCTGAATCCTGAGACTGGGAAGTTGGAAGTAGTGGCTCCTATAGCAGGTTCACCAGCAGACAAAGCGGGGATTAGACCACGCGATCGCATTCTTAAAATTGAAGGCGTGCCCACAAAAAATCTTACCCTAGATGAAGCTGCAACTAAAATGCGCGGGCCAAGTGGCAGCCTTGTTACTCTCCTCATCGAACGGGATGGAGAGCCAGAAACGGAAATTAGATTAACGCGCGATCGCATTGCTCTTAACCCTGTGGTTTCAGAATTGCGTGTTTCCACTGAAGGTACATCTATTGGCTACCTACGTCTCACTCAATTCAATGCCAACGCTTCAACGGAATTGGCACACGCTATTTCTAGTCTAGAAAAAAAAGGCGCTGCTGCCTACATTCTAGATTTACGAAATAATCCTGGGGGATTATTGCAATCAGGAATTGAAATTGCCCGTCAGTGGTTAGATACTGGTACTATTGTCTATACTGTGAATAGACAAGGCATTCAGGGTAGTTTCGAAGCCTTTGGGCCAGCCCTGACGAACGATCCTCTGGTAATTTTGGTGAATCAAGGAACTGCCAGTGCTAGCGAAATTCTGGCTGGCGCACTCCAAGATAACGGTCGTGCCCAGTTGGTAGGCGAAACCACTTTTGGTAAGGGTTTAATTCAATCTTTATTTGAATTATCAGATGGTTCGGGATTGGCAGTCACAATTGCTAAGTATGAAACTCCTCAACACCGGGATATTAACAAACTAGGTATTAAGCCAGATAAAGTGATTTCCCAAGATCCAATTAACCGCGAACAGATTGGTACTGAAGCGGATCTACAATATCAAGCAGCAGTGGAACTTTTGAAGAAAGACTTGGTTGTGGCAGGAAAAGTGTAAAAGCTAAAGAGTTAAAAGAGGTTTCTTGATTAAGCTTACGGCTTACGCAAACAATAACCACAACCAGGATTTACAGGTAAGGGCAATACCCTGCGCGAGTACCCCTACCTGGTTAAGTTTTGTGTAAGTCCTCAAGCTAATTAGGCAGTACTACATGAATTGTCAAATTTTGTGCCTTTGCCAAGTTCGGACTCGACGCTAATTTGACAACCATGTTTTTCCACAATCATTTTATGAGCGATGTCTAGACGACAAGCCGCTCCGTGTCTACGCTAATCCCAACCCTGTATTTTTACTGCTAGCTTTTGTCATCAATAAATGATCAGGCTCGCAAATGTTAAGCAATATCTGGTTAATTAATAGCCTTTTTAAAGAGGGTTAGTGAGGATCTAAAAGTGCTTAAAGTTTAGAGAAAAACACTTTTCCAACAACCTTTTCTGACTACTGAATTCAGAATAGCTGAATTTTTCTTCAATTGACAGCCCCTAACTGCGTAAGCGCGTCTTCTGTGACACGGCAAATTCGCCAATCATCTAATATAGATGCTCCTATACTACGGTAGAATGCTTTAGCTGGTTCATTCCAATCCAACACACTCCACTCTAACCGTCCACAGTCACGTTCTATAGCTATCTGAGCTACTTTAGAAATAAGAGCTTTACCAATACCTTGTCTACGATACTCTGGTAAAACAAATAAGTCTTCCAGATAAATTCCGGGCTTGGTCAAAAATGTTGAATAATTATGAAAAAATAGGGCAAAAGCAACAGCTTGACCAGCAGTTTCTGCTAAAATCGCTTCTATATATCTGTGCGAACCAAATAAATGCTCCTTAAGTGCCATAGCATCGCCAGTGACAGCATGAGATAATTTTTCATACTCAGCAAGTCCCTGAATTAATTGAAAAAGTACGCTGTAATCAGTTGGTTCAGCAAAACGCAAAATCAAATTGCTACACGAAGTCATTTGTCTATAGTCTACAGTTCATAGTCCATAGTCTATAGGTAACTGTGCAATTTTTTTTAAAATGACTAAACAAAAGCCGAAAAAGGTACAGAATGACCGTTTTTTGAGAGTTGCGGTAGTCGAAGCTCAAGAAATATAAATATACCAGCCCCTAAATTCATTATTGGAGCTAATTAAGTCAAACCATGCGGGTAATTCAAAATTCAAAATTAAATATCTATTTTTGAATTTTGAATGGGAACGAAGTGATGATCAGGTATTGCGTCTCTATTTTGGTGAATGTAACTAAATCAACCAACCTTTTAAGCGTTTAGCTATGTGGGGACGGCGCAATTTTCGCATCGCTTTGCTTTGAATTTGGCGCACTCGCTCACGGGAAAGATTGAACATATTGCCAACTTCTTCTAACGTACAGGGTTCGCTGGTGGTCAAACCATAACGCAGAGAAATCACATCTTTTTCTCGTGGAGTTAACACATCACCTAGTACTTCCCAAATCTCCTGACGCATCATGTTTTCATTCATTTTTGCTTCTGGAGACAGGTTATCTTCATCTTCTAGCAAATCCATCAATTCCGTGTCTTCTTCTTTACCGACACGGTGGTTGAGAGAAAGTGCTTGACGGCGTAGCTGTTGTAGTTGGCGTAGTTGTTGTACGCTAATTTCCAAAGCTTCTGCCATTTCACCTTCGGTAGGATTCCGACAGAGTTTTTGCTTTAGTTCGCGTTGAGCTTTTTTGAGTTTGTTAAGCTTTTCAACAATATGAATAGGTAGCCTGATTGTCCGCGCATCGTTAGCTATAGCCCTGGTAATCGCTTGTCTAATCCACCAATAGGCATAAGTAGAAAACTTATATCCCTTATCTGGATCGAACTTTTCTGTAGCGCGATTTAAACCCATTGCTCCTTCCTGAATTAAATCCAGAAAAGGCACTCCCCGATTTAGATATCGTTTGGCAATAGAAACTACTAACCTCAAGTTGGAGCGAATCATTTTGCGTTTCGCTACTCTACCTTGATACAAGCGACTTTCTAGTTGCTTTTCGGTCATTTCTAGCTCGGAAGCTACTTCTAGTTTGGTAGGTTCCTGTCCTAGTTTTAAGTTTAAAGCAGCTTGTAATTCCCTAATTTCCTCTAGAAATCTAACTCGCCGCGCTAACTCTACTTCTTCATCAGCTTTTAAAAGCGGATAACGCGCCATCTCTTTAAAAAACGCGCCGACGGCATCATCATGCTCGGTTTTATTGTATCCCGAAGGGCGGGCCGCCGCCATGTCATCTCCATCGCGTTCATCTGATTCCAGATTTTCTACTACAATTGGAGGCTCTTCATCTGCCACTGCATCTAAACTATCGAGTGATGGTTCTTCAATATCAGCAGCATTCTCCAGTATTTCCATTTTTCCCAATTCAACAATGTTCATAGTTTCCTTTAGGGATTGTTGTTTTGTTTGGTACATAATTTAGTTACAGCTACTCGTTTGAGGCTTGGTAGTTTTCCCTAATGGACGAATGCACCCCTTTATATGGCGAAATAGAAGCTTCTGCTAATTTCTATTCAAGAATAAAAATCTATATCTACTTACAACCTATGGGTTACAGTTAGATACAACCTATAACGTAACTGACCTTAGCACCCAACAAAACTTTCTTCTCAGGCTTTTAACAGATTATATTCTTCATTTTTTTCTTAATTACCAAATATGTCAAACCCCCTCAAACATTCTCAACCTGAACAACCATAAAAATCTCAGCTAACCATCCAAAATTCTTAAACTTTCATATATTTTTTTAAATATATATTTTTCTGTTTAGGTATTTGGAAGTCACTGGATAAATTTAAAACCTGGTGATGGGGTTATGCCTTCCCAATTTCAAGTTACCCAAATGATACAAATTACAATTATGGCAGCTTAATTTTGGGATGATCTTATTTGTATAAAAGCATCTCATATACAGAAAGGGTTGAATATCTATCGATAGGCGGAAAAAGGCTACTCCCTATTTAGTAGATAGAGCAACTGTTGCAGCAAGTGCCGACATGCTTTTATTTATATAGTGGGTACCAAATATTTATTGCATGTATAGTTGATACGAATTTGTCTAGTAGATTACATAAGAGGAAACTTATCAAGTATTATGAAGGATAACAGTATTGAAAAATACTATTTAAATTTAAGAAAGCAAAAAATTAGAGTTTAGTTAGCTAGGTTAATTTTGACCAGCTATGTGAGGAAAACATCTAACTTTATAGTCAGGAACTATGTATATTAATGGCATAAGTTTATCTCCTTTAGTAGTGGCTGAACCTAGCGAATCGTACCAATCAGGTACAACTCTTAATAGATGGGTTGAAGTACTGGTAGACTGTCCAGGAAGTACAGGATTATTTACTTATCGATTGCCAGCCCAGTTAGAAATAAAACCAGGGGATATTTTGAGCGTGCCATTTGGGGCACAACAATTAGGAGCGATCGCAATTCGGTTACTGGCACAACCAAATATTGATTTAGCACCAGAAAAAATCCGGGAAGTAGAAGATATAGTCAGCGTTGGATTTTTCCCAAGTGCTTATTGGGAATTACTCAATCGAGTTGCTGCATATTACTATACGCCTCTGATTCAAGTAATCCGGGTTGCTCTGCCACCAGGGTTGCTGGGGCGATCGCAGCGCCGTATCCGCCTTGTTAGAGGAGGGGGAGCAGGGAGCAGTAGTTATTTGCTAGCATCTTCTAATCCTTTAGCTTTTTTGACTCCTACTGCGCGGCAAGTTTGGGAACTTTTGCAAGGGCAGTCTGCGGGGGATTATAGTTTTGCCTACCTTCAACAAAAAGTCAAATCTGCCTATCGGGGAATTCGGGAGTTACTGCGATTCGGTTTAGTAGAAAGCTATTTAGAACCGCCACGGTTGACTCGACCAAAGCTACAAAAAGCAGTCACCCTCACAGGTACAATTGATAGCGACTTAACTACCCGGCAGCGAGAGATTTTGGAAGTGCTGCGGCGGCATAATGGGGAGTTGTGGCAAAATGAATTACTGCAAATTTGCAATGCTAGTTCTTCTATCCTCAAAACGCTGACACAAAAGGGTTATATCGTTATTGAAGAACGGGAAGTATTGCGAACCGAACAGGGCCCAGCATTAGCAGGCGATGGGGCTAAATCTTTAACTGCTGCCCAAGCTAGCGCTTTGGAAACAATCCAGACATTAGATGGATTTGCTGAAGTTTTATTGCATGGGGTGACAGGTTCAGGAAAAACCGAAGTATATTTGCAAGCGATCGCACCTCTCATCAAGCAAGGCAAATCTGCTCTTGTCTTAGTACCAGAAATTGGACTTACACCCCAGCTAACTGATCGTTTTCGTGCCCGTTTTGGCAATAAAGTCAGCGTTTATCACAGCGCCCTCTCCGACGGTGAACGTTACGACACTTGGCGGCTTATGCTCACCGGAGAACCCCAAGTTGTTATTGGTACGCGCAGCGCAGTTTTCGCGCCTTTGCCCAACTTGGGTTTAATTATTTTAGATGAAGAACACGACAGTAGCTTTAAGCAAGACTCACCCATACCTACTTACCATGCCCGCACTGTCGCCAAATGGCGAGCCGAATTAGAAAATTGCCCTTTATTGTTAGGTTCTGCCACCCCTTCCTTGGAAACTTGGGTAAGTGTGGGGAGGCAAGGGAGCAGGGGAGCAGGGGAGCAGGGGAGCAGGGGAGCAGGGGGAGAATTCGTAACTCCTCACTCCTCACTCCTCACTCAGCACGGGCTAAACGCCCCGCTACCGCTAACATCACTCAGCACTCATTATTTAAGTTTGCCCGAACGCATCAATTCCCGCCCTTTACCGCCTGTGGAAATAGTCGATATGCGGCAAGAGTTACAGCAGGGAAATCGTTCTATATTTAGTAGATCGCTGCAAGAAGCTTTGCAACAGTTGCAAGAGAGAAAACAACAGGGAATTTTATTTATCCATCGTCGGGGACACAGTACTTTTGTCTCATGCCGGAGTTGTGGATATGTGTTGGAATGTCCGCACTGTGATGTGTCATTGGCGTACCACCACACCGAAGAAAAAGCACCAGAATTATTGCGCTGTCATTATTGTAATTATGCGCGATCGCATCCCAAATACTGCCCCGATTGTAGTTCCCCTTACCTGAAATTTTTCGGTAGCGGTACTCAGCGAGTAACGCAGGAATTAGCGCGACAGTTCCCAGAGTTGCGCTTGATTCGTTTTGATAGCGATACCACCCGTAACAAAGGCTCACACCGTACCCTACTCACCCAGTTTGCCAACGGCGAAGCGGATTTATTAGTTGGTACGCAAATGCTTACCAAAGGTTTGGATTTACCACAGGTGACACTTGTGGGCGTTGTCGCCGCCGATGGATTGCTAAATTTATCAGATTATCGTGCCAGTGAACGGGCATTTCAAACCTTGACTCAAGTTGCTGGACGTGCTGGTAGAGGAGACGATCCAGGCAGGGTGATTGTACAAACTTACACTACAGAGCATCAGGTAATTGCAGCAGTGCGATCGCACGATTATCACTCTTTCTCGCAGGCTGAACTAGAACAACGCCAAGCCCTGAATTATCCCCCTTATGGGCGGTTAATTTTGTTGCGCTTAAGTAGTCTCGATCCCATTCAAGTGCAAAATACCGCCCAAATTATTGCTACAGCCTTGAGTACAGAAGAAGAATTCGAGATATTAGGCCCAGCACCAGCGAGTATTTTACGAGTAGCTAATCGTTATCGCTGGCAGATATTGATTAAATTTGCTCCCGATGCATTACCACAATTGCCAGATTGGGAAGAAGTGCGATCGCTTTGTCCTTCGTCTGTTAGCCTAACTATTGATGTAGACCCATTAAATATTATGTGATTTTCTTGGGGTAAAAGATTGAGAAATCTGGTTTATCTAAAATAGTCCATTGATAGGTTTGTAGTAAGCACTTCAGTGCTTGAATATTTGAGGACTAAAGTCCTTACTACAAAAGTATTTAAGATTGAATTTTAATCTAGTTAATCAACAATTCTGGTGCTACTAATCCTTTTTGGATCGCTAAGACTGCGGCTTGAGTGCGATCGCGTACTTCTAGTTTCTGCAAAATTGTATGAACATGAACCCGCACTGTACCAGGGGCAATGTAGAGAATCTCAGCAATTTCTTGATTGCTTTTGCCAGCTGCTACCAGTGCCAAAATTTCTTGCTCGCGCTTCGTTAAGGGATTTTCTAGGTTTCCCTCAGTTTTTGCAGGTAGCGCCACAGTAGAATTGCCCTCAAAAGCTGCCCTAATTTCTGTTGTTGCCGTTTGATCCCACCATGAAGCGCCAGCTGCAACCGATCGCACTGCCAAGATCAGAGACTCAGCAGGAATACCTTTCAGACAGTAACCTTGGGCCCCAGCTGCAATTAACCGTGAAATCAGAGCTTTCTCAGAACGAGACGTTAAAACGAGAATTGGTAAATTTGGGTGCTTCTGCTTGATTTGGCGACAAGCTTCAATCCCACCAATGCCCGGTAAACCTATATCTAGTAAAACCAAATCCAGGGGATAGCGATTTGCCAATTCTACAGCTTGTTCTCCATCTTCTGCTTCTGCGACAATCTCCAAAGTAGTTTCTTGCTGCAACCGCATCCGCAGACCAAGCCGAAACAATTCATCGTCTTCAACGAGTAAGATTTTTGTCATTTGTCATTGGTCATTGGTCATTTGTCATTAGTCATTGGTCATTAGTCATTGGTAAATAAATAGTTCTTCTTCCCCTGCCTCCCCTGCTCCCTGCCCCCCTGCTCCCCTACTCCCGGTGGTGGACAAGCTGGGAGTCGAAAACCAAATATTGCTCCCCGTGGTGAGCGATTCTCTGCCCAAATTGTACCCCCATGAGCAGCGATAATTTGTCTGGTTAAATAAAGCCCTAGTCCCGATCCTGAGACGTGGCGATCGCTATGTCCTTGATAAAATCTCTCAAATAAGTGGGGTAACTCTTCTTCTGTAAAGCCGGAACCAGTATCGAGTATTTTTACCACTTGATCGCTAGAATAACCTTCAAGTACCACTTCCACTTTACCGCCACGGGGGGTATGGTTAATACCATTACTCAGGAGATTGGTGAAGACTCGCCCCAGTTGCAAAGGATCGCCATTTACCCAGAGAAAGCTCCGAAAATCTGATTCGCCATAGTGTAGAGAAATATAAACCTGACGTGTTCTCGCTAGTTCAGCCAGGGTAGCGATTACCTCCTCTGCCACAGTTGCCAAGTTAACAGGTGATATCTGTAATTTCAGCCCTTCAGCATCATTACGGTATACATCTAAAAGAGTTTGCACTAATTGCAGTGTACTCCGATGACTACGAGCCATAGTTTGGAGGACTTTTGCTTGCATTGGCGTGATTTCACCAAATTGCTCATTTTGAAAATATTTCAGCGTTTCAATTGCTCCTAATAGGGGTGTTTTCAAATCATGCGTTAGGGTAGAAACAAAATCTTCACGCATAATAGCTAGTTGTTCTTGGGAGCGTAATTGTGCTTGTGAAGAAGCGATCGCTTCTTCATTGCGGTGGTTGCGATCGCTTAACCAACCCGTTACCATCAACGCCAATACTGCAATCAGCCGATTTGCCAACGTTGGGGGATAAATTATTTCTCCTCCGGGGATAAATAAATTCAATAATGTTAATCCTGTAGCGGCAAGAGTGATCACCAATACTGCTTTCCGACTCAATCGAGAATCTGCTAACAAAATTGTCCCTGTGTAGAGGTAGCCAAATACGTACTCAGGTGGTGTCAAATATTCTAAGCCTATGACGATCGCAAAGGCGATCACTATTAGCCCATAAGTCTCCCCACGCCCATTTATAGCTTCTTTCATAGCCACTAATCGACTTAATATCGTCATTTCTGATTTACTAAAAAATCTTTATCCTACAATCTTTACAACTATTTAATTCAGCGATTATGATTTATCTGCAATCTATATCTGCAAATATTCACTTGAGCATTAACCCGAAAATTACGATTGTCCAGATGCAAAAAAGGGGACTGGGGGCTGAGGATTGGGGACTGGGTAGTTGTCCACAAGGGACAGAGTATCTAACACAACCTTCCCATCCCGTGATTTATTTAATAAAATCCTCTTAAATACTTATATTCTTTGAACGTAGCAAACTTCCAAAATGTATTGTATAAACAAATAATACTAACTAGCAAAATAGATGAATTAAAAGTAAAGATTAAATATTTTTAACAATAAGTTAAATAAGTATCTGGATAGTAATAACTGAAAATAGTAAATCCAGATTGCAAAATGGCGGTGATATGAGATATCACTAAATTCCTCCAAATCAAATACTTCAACAGTTAATCTGTTATTTCTAATAATTGGTTTGCTAGCACTTAAATTTTACCCTGCGCGAAATATATGGGACAAGGTTTTTTGCAAATTGGCTTAACGCTGTGTATTGTCATAGCAATTACTCCACTACTCGGTAGATACATAGCCCATGTCTTCTTGGGAGAAAGAACACTGCTGGATTTTTTAATGAACCCCATAGAGCGAAGCATGTTCGTACTAGCGGGTGTTCGCAGAAAAGATGATATGACGGGTTCGCAGTATATCCGGGCTGTACTGTACAGCAACCTGATTATGGGTATTTCAGTGTATTTACTGTTATATTTTCAGAGGCTCTTGCCCTGGAATCCTAACGGTTTTGGTGCGCCTAGTTGGGATGTATTACTGCATACAACCATTTCCTTTGTAACGAATACCGACCAGCAGCACTATGCTGGTGAGACAACCTTAAGTTATTTTAGCCAGGTAGCGGCTTTAGGCTTTTTGATGTTCACTTCCGCAGCCACCGGTTTATCTGTGGGAATTGCCTTTATTCGCGGGCTGACAGGTAGAAGGCTGGGAAACTTTTATGTCGATATCGTCCGTGCAATTACGCGCATATTGCTACCGATTTCGATTATTGGAGCGATCACTTTACTTCTAACAGGTGTACCACAAACATTAGCGAAGACTATGGATGTGAGAACCTTAGAAGGCGGGACACAATATCTTGCCAGAGGCCCGGTGGCATCCTTTGAAATGATCAAACTTTTGGGCGAGAACGGCGGTGGCTTTTTTGGCGTAAACTCAGCACATCCTTTTGAAAATCCCAATGGCGCTTCTAACTTAATAGAAATGATCGCCATGATTTCTATCCCAGCAGCGTTGATTTACACCTACGGTATATTCGCCAACAACATCAAACAAGCTTGGCTGCTTTTTTGGATGGTGTTTGTGATTTTTGTCGTTCTGGTGGGAGTGACAGCCGTAGGAGAATTGCAAGGTAATCCCCTAGTTAATAACGCCTTTGGATTAGAACAACCCAATTTAGAGGGGAAAGAAGTTCGATTTGGCTGGCTACAAACGGCATTTTGGGCAGTTATGACTACTGCTACTATGTCTGGTGCTGTGAATGGGATGCACGATTCTTTGATGCCCCAAGGAATATTTTCGACTCTCTTCAACTTATTTATCCAGGTTATTTGGGGTGGTCAGGGCACTGGAACAGCTTACTTATTTATTTACTTAATTCTTACAGTGTTTCTAACTGGACTAATGGCAGGACGCACCCCAGAGTTTTTAGGACGCAAAATTGAAAAACGCGAAATTGTCCTCGCCAGCGTCGTGTTGTTGATTCACCCAATTCTAGTTTTGATTCCCAGTGCGATCGCCCTGGCTTATCCCATCTCTCTCTCTGGAATTAGTAACTCTGGCTATCACGGTATTTCTCAAGTAGTTTATGAATACGCCTCAGCCGCCGCAAATAATGGCTCCGGCTTGGAAGGGTTGAGAGATAACACCCTGTGGTGGAACTTGAGTACTTTAGTTAGCTTAATCGGAGGACGCTACATTCCGATAATTGCCATCCTGCTGTTAGCTGATGGTATGTCTCGCAAACAACAAGTACAAGAAACCCTTGGTACCCTAAGAACTGATTCTCTAGTATTTACTGGTATCACTGCTGGAGTGACATTGGTTTTGGGAGTATTGACTTTCTTTCCCGTTTTAGCTTTAGGCCCCATAGCTGAGGGTTTGAAACTAGCATCTGGCAATTAGAAAATTTATGAGTTATAAGTCTGGAATTAAGAGAATACCAAAAAATAAATAAATTATCCTGTTTTGTAGGGAAGCCAGTGCTTTGTGCTGAATCCATCGCTGTAGGAGGATTTCCTACCGTAGGCGAATGGTGTTAGCAAGTCTTGTCTGCGACACGCTGTTCGCGTTCGATCGTCCGTCCTTCTGGTGACGATCGAACGCGAATAAAGGTAGGTAGGAACGAGCATCGCTTTGGCATTGTGTTAGCGATCGCATAGCGTGCCCTAAAGGTTGGATCTATTTTTTATTGGAAACTCCTAACTTCTAACTCCTAACTCCTAATTTTTAACTTTTAACTCCTAACTTTATTCATGAATCAAGTGGCAACTAACTTCAGAGCTAGACGGCCAAATCCTCGTTCTGGCGATCGCCGTCAAGGACGTAAAAAAGCAAGGACAAGTAAAAAGTGGCTTTACTTAAGGGCAATTAGAGATGCTTTTGTCAAGCTTAACCCTAAGTATGTAATCAAAAATCCAGTAATATTTGTGGTTTGGGTGGGGACAATCATCATTCTATTGCTAACGATTGATCCCAATCTATTTGGCCCAGCCCTACAAAAGAACCCGCAACTTTTCAATGGCTTACTGTCGGGGATTTTATTCTTTACAGTTTGGTTTGCCAATTTTGCCGAAGCAGTGGCAGAAGGGCAGGGTAAAGCTCAAGCTGATGCCTTGAGATTAACCAAATCAGAGGCGATCGCTAAAAAACTCGCTCCCGACGGCACAATTAGTGAAGTTTCATCCACCAGCCTGAGACAGGGCGATAACATTTACGTTATTGCTGGCGATATCATTCCCGGCGATGGCGAGGTAATTATGGGCGTTGCCTCAGTAGATGAATCGGCAATTACTGGAGAATCTGCACCAGTATTAAAAGAATCAGGCTCAGATGTTTCCAGTTCTGTCACTGGTGGGACGCGGATTATCTCAGATGAATTAATTATCCGGATCACTACTGACCCAGGCAAAGGCTTTATTGACCGGATGATTGCCCTAGTAGAAGGGGCAGAACGCAGCAAAACACCCAATGAAATTGCCCTGACAGTATTGTTGGCAGTTCTCAGCTTAGTGTTTTTGTTAGTCGTGGTAACTCTGCCCGCACTTGCTTACTATGTCAATAGTCCAGTCAGCGTGCCAACTTTAATTGCCCTATTAGTGGCATTAATTCCTACAACCATTGGCGGCTTACTCAGTACCATCGGTATTGCTGGTATGGATCGAGTTGCCCAATTTAACGTCATTGCCACTTCCGGAAAAGCAGTTGAAGCCTGTGGTGATGTAAACACTTTAGTTCTTGATAAGACAGGTACAATTACTCTTGGCAACCGTTTGGCGGAAGAGTTTATCCCTATCAACGGTCATTCAATATCAGAAATTGCTAATGTTGCGTGGGCGGCTAGTGTCTTTGACAATACACCAGAAGGTAAATCCATTATTCGACTGGCAGAAAAACTAGTAGCACGGTTTGATTTTGATTCCAACCAGGCAGAAGGAGTTGATTTTTCCGCCAAAACACGGATGAGTGGGACTAACTTACCTGGTGGGTATGAGGCAAGGAAGGGAGCAGTAGAAGCCATTAAAGGATTTGTCCGTTCTCGCAACGGACGCGATACGCCAGAATTGGATGCTGCCTACGAACGAGTTTCTCGCTTGGGAGGTACACCCCTAGCAGTTAGCCTAGATAACGAAATCTATGGGGTTATTTATCTCAAAGATATAGTTAAACCTGGTATCCGCGATCGCTTTGAGCAACTGCGACGGATGGGAGTGCGTACCATCATGCTAACTGGAGACAACCAAATTACAGCTTCTGTCATTGCTAAAGAAGCTGGAGTGGATGACTTCATCGCTGAAGCCACACCAGAAGACAAAATCAGCGTCATTAAAAAGGAACAAGCAGCAGGTAAACTAGTTGCCATGACGGGAGATGGGACTAACGATGCTCCCGCATTAGCCCAAGCTAACGTTGGCGTTGCCATGAATACAGGGACACAAGCTGCAAAAGAAGCCGCCAATATGGTGGATTTGGACTCCGATCCGACAAAGCTGATCGATATCATTAGCATTGGTAAACAATTGTTGATTACTCGCGGAGCTTTGATGACATTTTCTATCGCTAATGATATTGCTAAATATTTTGCAATTATCCCAGTGATATTTGTCGCTGCTAATCTACAAAGCCTGAATATTATGAATTTGACTAGCCCTAAGTCTGCTGTACTATCAGCGCTGATTTATAATGCTTTGATTATTCCAGCTTTGATTCCCTTGGCATTGAAGGGTGTGCGGTTTAGACCACTGACAGCTAATCAGCTACTCCAACGCAATATCTTAATTTATGGCTTAGGTGGGGTAATTGCGCCATTTATCGCCATTAAGTTGATAGACATACTGATTACACTTGTAGGTTTGGCTTAAGGATAGAAAAAGTAGAGACGCTGCGAAACGAGCGCATCTTGACCAAAGTAAAATAATAAACATTTTTACTTTTACCGTTGAGAGAGAGAACCAAAAGAATATGAATAAACAGGTCGATGTTTGGGAAAAGTTTTTGTCGATAAATCTGATACAGGCGATGTTCTTTGTTTGGTCGCAATTGCTTAAACAACACTCACACTCGCTATTTTTATCCTGCTGTGCTTGAATGTGGTAATTGCCCTAGATATTTATGCTGTTAGCAGCATCTTTGAACATCGTTCTAATTGGGTAAAAGAATTAAAATTAAAAATTAATTTTAGTAATCATTGGAAAAGTTTTTATGGCTATTATTCGAGAAACTATCAGAGCAATTTTTATAACTCTAATGCTTTGGTTGTTGACTGCAATCATCTATCCTCTGATCATCCTTGTAGTGGGTCAAGTTTTTTTGCCCTATCAAGCGAATGGCAGTATTATGCTGAATCTAAATAATGAACCAATTGGTTCAGCTTTGATTGGTCAACTATTCACATCTGAGCGATATTTCCATCCTCGTCCCAGTACTGTTAGATATAGCCAAGGAAAAAAAGCAAAGCCAACTGGCATATCTGGAGCCAGCAATCTTGCTGCTAGTAATCCAGAGCTACTAAAGCGGATTCTAGAAGAGGCAAATCAATTGCGAGACGAAAATCTTCAACCGATCGCTGATATGATTTATACCTCTGGTTCTGGTTTAGATCCGCATATTTCCTTCAAAGCAGCACGACAGCAATTGACGCGGGTTGCAGGTGCAAGGGGAGTTAAAGAAGATGAGATTCTACGTTTAATTAACAAGTATACCGATGGCAGATTTTTATGGATTTTTGGTGAGCCAGGAGTCAATGTTCTCCGCTTGAATTATGCTCTTGACTTGCAAGATATTAATCGTCAGCAAAATCAATAAATGGGCATAGGGCATTGGGAATTGGGAATTGGGAATTGGGCAAAACAGTTCTGTTAGCGGATAGCTAAGGTTTAGTCCGTTGTGAGCAAAACAAGTCAGATTTACTATTCACGCACTCAAATCTAGTTATCGGCTAACAGCACTTATAAGGGGCATAGATAAAGCACTGTTTTCCGATGAAATAGGATTGCGATAGAAACCAAGAATGAAATGTCAGATAATAATACTGGTTTGAATGGCACTGCACCTTTAAATTCTGGAAGTTACTCACTTTATCCGGCACGACGGCGGGGTAAGCATAAAATATTTATTGGTATGGCTCCTGGAGTAGGGAAAACCTACCGGATGCTAGAAGAGGGACACGCACTTAAACAAGAAGGAATTGATGTCATCGTTGGGCTTTTGGAAACTCACGGACGCAAGGATACGGAGGAGAAGGCAGAGGGACTGGAGATTTTACCCCGTAAGCAATATCTTCGCGGTGAGTTGACACTAACGGATATGGATACAGATGCTATTTTAAAGCGATCGCCCCAATTAGTCTTAATCGATGAACTTGCCCATACCAACGTCCCTGGTTGCCCACGCGAAAAACGCTACGAAGATGTAGAAGTAGTTTTGGCAGCAGGTATTGATGTCTACTCCACAATGAATGTGCAACATTTGGAAAGTCTCAATGATTTAGTAGCCAGAATTACTGGTGTAGTCGTCCGTGAGCGTGTTCCTGACAGAATTCTGGATGATGCGGATGAAATACTAGTGGTAGATGTTACGCCAGAAACACTGCAAGAACGGTTATTAGAAGGCAAGATTTACGCATCCGAAAAAATCCAGCAATCCCTCGATAATTTTTTCCAACGCCGTAACCTGATTGCTTTGCGGGAGTTGGCTTTGCGCGAAGTCGCAGACAACGTAGAAGAAAATGCGATCGCTACTATCCCCAATGGACAATCCTGTAATATTCATGAGCGCGTTTTGGTGTGTGTATCCACCTATCCCAACTCAGTACAGTTGTTACGCCGGGGTGCGAGGTTAGCTAGCTACATGAATGCCCCACTTTATACTTTGTTTGTTGCCGATCCAGAACGGTTCCTCACCAAGGAGGAAAGCCTACACATCCACACTTGTGAGAAACTCTGTAACGAATTTGAAGGTACTTTTATTCGTGTTACTAACAGTAACGTAGCTAATGCGATCGCAGAAGTTGCCGAGAAATATCGGATTACCCAAATTGTAATTGGAGAGAGTCAGCGATCGCGCTGGCAAATGCTCCTCAAAGGATCTTTGACGCAAAAATTGGTGCGCTTGCTCAAAAATATCGATTTGCATATCATTGCCAGCGAAAAAATGGTTTCATCCAAATAAAAGATCAAATTTCCCCAAAAACTTCAGAAGTAAAGCTTCCATGCAGACCATAGGGAATATGATGCTTAAGATGTAGCCTTGCAATCACTCCTTTAGAGAAATCACTAGCATCCAAAATTACCAAATCTGAGCGGTGATGGGCAGCATCATAAACTAAAGCTAATACCCAACCATCATCTTCCTTTTCAGAATCTGGGCGCGGGACAAAAATCGGTTCACCCACAAAACCACGGGGTGCAGCACTCCAAAACTGTCTTTCTCCAGACTGTAAATCAATTTTCAGTAATGCTTGTAAGGGAGCATTACCACTCTCTGCATGAGCCGCACCTATATATAGATATCGATAAGGGTGTCCCACATTCGCCGGATGGATGCTGGGAAATTCGCAACAGCGACTATCAATCAATTCTCGCTGGACTGTCCCATTCTTGAGATTTAGATAAAATCGCCAAAGTTGCCCAGGTGAAGAAGCTTCAAAATCAACTTGTCGAAAATCACTTTTAGGCTCTACTTCTGGAAAATCTTGGTAGCAAATAGAATCAATCAGAACTTCCTCTCCTACCTCAAAAGCATTAACGTGGTGGAAGACGAAACCCGACTGAGTTTCCAGAAATTTTATCTCTTCTTGCCCTTCTTTGGGAAAGCGGGGAATAATTATAATTTTAGTTGGCTGATTTGGTTGAAATTTGATACATTCTCCTGCCGCACGTATTCCCAAGGCAAAAGGTATGGGATTAAATGTGACAGGATTTTGAAAGAAGATGCAGTAGTTGGGAGTAATAACAAAATCGTGAATGAAACAAAAACCGGGAACCTTATGAGCTTGCTGTCTAACAATTTCACCCACTAAGTTTAGCTCGAAAATAGTAATGGTGGTAGATAAGCCTGGCTTAATCGAGAAATTTACTAGGCGAGGTTCGCTCCCATCTTGTTCACAATTCTTTTCCAAGCGGGGATGGGCAGCGAAAGCTTCACCTGCTGACAAAGCACCATTAAAATATTCATTTCCCAAAGTTTCAAGAGTGTAGGGATCGAGATGATATGCTTCAGAAGCTTCCCACAGTGCTAGCAGTTTACCACCCCAATAAATAACATTTGTATTAGCGATATTTTTGAGTTTGAAATCAAAGATATTAGCTCGCCAACCACCGGGTTTTTGAGTACCAAAAGTACCGCGATAAAGAATTTTTCCTGCCTTTTGTTCTGCCAAATACCCAGTTGTACGAACAAAGCGGTTACGAAAATGGGCACGACCGTTGCTAAAAGTAATTTTGCTAATCATCCCATCTCCATCAAACGGGTGATGAAAAGATTGCCCATTTACATCCAGCAAACCGGGGCCATTTCTAAATAGCGTGCCTTCTAATTCTCTGGGAATTTGTCCTTCTATTTCATCAATCCAATAATCAAATTCTTGGGTGAGAGATTGATACCCACCTTGCCAATCTGCACGAGTATAAGATTTTTCTGTAACTGGGCTTCCTTGACTTTTCAAATGCATAAGCTTTGTTTTTTATTGTTATCTTGTACAAAAATATGTAACACCTAAAAAGAATTTTGTTGCAGCAAGGTTGCAACAGGGAGGCAGCGCACTGACTCGACCTTGGATTTATTACACTATTCCACTATTTCTGACTCTGGTTCTGTCAGTACCAACTCAGACATCAAATCAGGTAAGAAAGCTTGTTCCCCATCTTTGGATGTCTCAGCTTGCTCTTCAGCAGCAGGTAGCCAGTTGATAAATGGTAGGGGTAACAGCGTACTAAGGTTAGTAATTATCACCAATAGCCAAAGTGACTCAAAATTAGTTGCAGTGATCCCTAGCCAATAGGTGATTAATGCCCCCAATGCTTGGGAAACCGTTCCTGCTGAATTAAATACCGACATCAACAAGGCAAATAAAGTTGCTTCCACTCCAGAGGGACAAAGCCTTGCTGCTAGAACCATGACTTGCATAAAGGCAATTTTCCCCATCACAGTGAGAATAAGACTATCGCCCAAACTAAACCAGTGGTCATCTATACCCAACAGTCGATTTGTGTGAGTCACTAACAACAGCATCGTCATCCCTAACATTGAAGAAAGGACGGTACTCCAAGCAAAAATCACGCGAAAAGGAATGCTTTTGAGGAAACGTTGAAAAATCCAAACACCTGCTAAAGAAGCGAAACTTGTCACCAAGTTTACCCGCCCCAAAAATTCTGGTTCAAAGTGTAATTCGTTGGTAGAGAAGTAGAAAAAGGCTGATTCAGCATTTGGGGTAGCTTGCCAGATGAAGACAAAAGCCGTTGGTAGCCAAATTGTTTTTTGGGTAATAGCTTGGCGTAGTTGCTTCAGTTGATGTTTGATTGGTAAAGGGTTAGTTTGATTACTCTCATTAGTATCTTTACTAACGGGAGATTCAGCAATTAACCAAGCTACCCCTGAGACAATAAGAGGGAATAAGGCGGTAATTCCAAAGACAGTACGGGTAGTAAAGTATTGAAGCAGCAGACCACTAAAGTATGCTGTTATTAAACCTCCGATCGCAGAAGCACCCCAGCATACAGATTGTAGTGAACCGGCTTTTGCTTGGGATTCACCTCTGGCACGTTCCACAACTAGCGAGTCAACTATCACGTCACTCATGGCGACGGAGAGAGAACCAAGAGCGATCGCTAACGTAGCCGCCCAGCTAGTATGAACTATTGTGGCCAAACTCATCCAGGAAGCAGTTCCCAGTATCCCAGATAAAATTAAGTAAGGACGACGACGATAACCAAATATAGGTAAGCCATCAGAGATAAAACCAAACACCGGCTTGATCATCCAAGGTAGGAAGACAATTCCCAATAGCGCCGACACCTGGACTGGACTCAGCAACAGTTCATCTTTGAGGAAAAAGCTCACGGCTAAACGCGATAGCCCTAAAATTCCTTGGACAAAGTAAACGGTGAGAATTGCAATTAACTCCGCATTGGGTTCATTACCCAAGAAGATTTTTTGTGTGAATGAGTCTTTGACCTTGGACAAGCCAGATGATTGAAGCACCATTCGATAAATATTTTTTAAGTTTTATCTACTTTTCTATCATATCGATTCTTAAAACCTAAGCTTTAGGATCAGTTGTATGCCAAGTTAAACTTTTAGGCTGGGTAATGCCAATATCTCTAAGCAGAAGGCAATCTAGGCATTATCTTAAGTGTTGTAGAGTGGTTACCCATAAAATAAATAACAAAACAATTAGGGTGATTTTACCTAAGTAAGCTCACCCTAACTTGTGTTTAATGTTGAGTTTTTGCTGGAACTTCTGAAATACTGCCTATGGCACGCTACGCGAAGTGGAGCATGGGAGTAAGGCATAGAGAAAATCAGGCAAATCTTACTGAGCTAGAATTGGTGTCTTTAATAGAATTGCTTTAAAGCAGTGCTATTAAAGTGGCGATCGCTTGAGAGTGATATTCTCTTAATTATCATCAGAAGTGCAGAAGATACTTAACGTAAGCTAAAAATTATCTTGTTTGCAAGCCACTAGACTTATGATAATTGCAAAACTGACTTTTTCTTGACTTGACGAATCATAACTGAAGCAGCACCCACAAAACCAATCGCAAAAACTCCTAATAAAGAAGAAGACTCAGGCACTGCTTGAGTAACAATATTACCAGTGATACTCTTGTAGCTACTGGCGACTGTGTGATTATCTGATTCAAAACCAGTTCCGCCAATATTGGTGAATTGAACTTGATCAAAAGTTCCGCCAACATCGTAGAAGTTGATGAATGCAAAGGGTTCTCCCTTATCCTGATTTAGGAATGCCGAATTAGGATTACCGTAGTAGCTGTCTTTATTTGGTAGTTTTGCTATGTAGTTAACCACGTCAGAGGTGGTCATAGTATAGACAACCTGACCTTGTGAAAGAAATGTAAGTACGTTGCTAGCATCTCCAGCAGACCACCAAAGCCCAAAGTAACTTTGTGGGGTTGTCAAATTGAGGGTAGAAACTTTTTGACCATTACCCGATCTATTCGTGTCTACATCAAAATACTTGCCTGTTCCATCAGCACCACCATATTGCTCTGCATTCATGACCAGAGTATTCTGATAGCTGCCAATATTTGTTGCTCCATTATTCCATTGAAATCCTGTTGCACTGTAACCTTGTGTTTGTGCATCAAAAGTTTGTACATTAGCATTAACAAGATTTGATAATTGTGCATTTTGTACGCCTGCGTTTTCTATTGATACCGCAAAAGACGCAGCCATTACAGGACGGCTAACAGTAGCTAAGGACAAAACAACACCAGAAGCGATGGCAGACTTGATTAAAAGATTTTTCATTTGACAATCCTTTTTCGTTTTTTAATCTTTTGTGTTCATAGCCTCATTGTGCGATGTACTTCTAGATTCCAACATCAGAGGTATTACTACTTTTTTGATTTGACTATAACCAGATAGAAATGCAGGTTATTGAATTTTATTTAGAGGAGAATCACTGATGTTATGTTGTACGATGTCTATAGCTTTATGTAGAAATTGCGAAGTTATCAGTGGACAATTGTAAACAAGCTTTATTTATAAAAAGTGCTATTTTTTTATTCGCACACAGTTTATATTTTTAAAGTTCGAAATCAAGATTAGATGAGGCATTCTGCTATACCAAACACATGAAAATCCATGCTTATCCATTGGCTCAATAGTTTTTCCACATCAAGCTCAAGATTAACTTGCTTCTTTATTCTTTCAAGTAATTAAATAACCTGCATTTTGCTGTGTGATTAACTTCATAATCTTTTTATGAGAACCAATTGCATCATTTTTCACAATACATCCAGATAAGTCTCATACATTTCATAACTCTGGAATTGCTGTAATTTCAAAATTATTCTTTTGACTTCAAGGGAATATGACGTTATTCTGTCGACTGCCTCTCACCCTTTCCCTCAAAATTCATCTTTTTCCAATCAACTATGCCACCTTACTTTTTTTGACATGGGTAGTAGCATGAATTAAACTACCTCTTGCAATCCAAAAAAATCTTGAATAATGCATCCGACTGAAAAAGCTGCTGTCTCTACTCGCGTTATCGGTTTAATTAGTGGCACATCCGTAGATGGCATAGACGCTGTGTTGGTTGAGATTTCCGGTACAGAATTGGATCTTAAAGTTGAGTTACTAGCCGGTAAAACATATCCTTATCCATCTGAACTCAGAGAGAAAATACTAGCGGTTGGTGCAGGCGTTGCCATCTCAATGGCAGAATTGGCAGAAATAGATGATGCGATCGCCCAAGTCTTTGCCCAAGCCGCCCAAAATATTCAAATTGGTCATCAGCTAGCTACTCTCATTGGCTCTCACGGTCAGACGGTTTATCATCGACCACCCAAAGAAGGAGCAGGGGGAGCAGGGGAGCAGAGGAGCAGGGGGAGAGAAATGCTCACTCCTCACGGGCTAAACGCCCCGCTACCGCTAACAGCACTTAGCACTCCTTTGGGTTATAGTCTCCAACTAGGGCGGGGTGAATTGATTGCCTATCTTACGGGCATTACAACTGTGAGCAACTTCCGCGTTGCTGATATCGCTATTGGTGGTCATGGTGCGCCTCTCGTGCCCAGAGTAGATGCTTATTTGCTCAGTCATCCTGAAGAAGGGCGTTGTATTCAAAACATTGGTGGCATTGGTAATGTAGCTTATATTCCGCCTCGGCATGGTGACTGGCTCTCAAAAATTCGCGCTTGGGATACTGGCCCAGGAAATAGTCTGTTGGATCTGGCGGTAGAGCATTTAAGCGCTGGTGCTAAAACTTACGATGAAAATGGCAATTGGGCAGCAAGTGGTACTCCTTGCCATCCTTTGGTAGAACAATGGCTCAACCAAGATTACTTTCATTTACCACCGCCCAAATCTACTGGTCGGGAGTTATTTGGTGTGACTTATCTACATCAGTGTTTAAAAGATGCCCAAGAATACCAACTCAATGCTGCTGATATACTGGCAACTCTGACGGAACTGACAGCTGCTTCGATTGTTCATAGTTACCGCACTTTTTTGCCAGAAATGCCACAACGAGTACTATTATGTGGTGGTGGTAGCCGCAATCTCTATTTGAAACGTCGATTAGAGTTATTGTTGGCATCAATCCCAGTATTGGCTACAGATGAAGTTGGGTTAAATGCAGATTTTAAAGAAGCGATCGCTTTTGCAGTTTTAGCCTACTGGCGGCATTTGGGCATTCCTGGCAATCTACCTACTGCTACTGGGGCACCTCAAGAAGTGCTTTTGGGAGAAATTCACCAAAGTCAGTCCTGAGTTCTAAAACAGAAACAATAAAAAATTTTTTCATTATTCACTCAGGACGAACTAAACGCCCCGCTATTCATGTACAGCACTGCTATAACTGTAATCTTGGCGGTACTCGATCAAGACAGGGAATATATTAAGGTGGCTCATACTTTTTTATTGGAACCAGGACGCTGGGCAATGCAAGGAAATTGGCTGGAACGAAATGGTATGCCAATCAGCGTCAAGGGTATGACCTTGGTAGCTTGGAATCGAGATAACTGGTTCACTATGGCTACAAAGCTGATATTTCCTGGTAGCGATCGCTCAGAAATCTCTCTACAATACAAAGGACGATTGCATGAGGGAGAGCGTCAGTATACTTTTTTACTACAACATAATATTTTGGGGCAAGTTGAAGGTGAAGGCTGGATTGGTCTAGATACTATTGTGCAGCGTTACTGGGTACTAGGCGATCGTCAGCGTCGTAGTGGCTTTGAAACCCTACATCGGATTTCCGAAGATAGATATTACCTAAGTAGTGGTATCTTGGCTGGTCATTTTTTAACTAACACAATGGAAGTTAGCCTAGAGCGTCAATCAACCTAAGAGCAATGTACCTCGCTGCTGTGAATCTAACCTGTAAACTGAAGCCATATTGTCTAAATAACTCTCCCAACGTACTGGTTTGGCAATGTTCAAGTTTATTTTCACTAACTTGCTCAAAACCACACATAATATCAACAAAACTAATTTATTCTCAATAAAGTTTAAAAATCTCATTAAGACTTATTTATTGATAAAAATTTAAGCGATATCGATAGCGAGTATTCGCTCTGCTGCCAAGAAGCAAGCTACGCACAGTGTCTCGTAGAGAGTGTCATAGCCCGTCCTAGACATCGCTTTGATCTTGCAAACTAAACCAAACGAAAAATAAGCATTTTTTCGTTGGTTTTTAATGTTGGTTGCGATCAAGAGTAATTTTAGATGCGTTTGCCCTGCCGACTACTTAGTTGTATAGTAAAGAGGAAGTTATCAAAATTATCTTCATAATCTTAGGACTATTAATTAACTGTGTAATCAGGAGTTCAGTTTTATGAATCCTAAAGTATCCGTCATTATTCCTGCTTACAATACTGAAGCTTATATTGCGAAGGCGATACAGTCAGCCTTAGAGCAAACGCTCAATGATATTGAAGTCATCATAGTCGATGATGGTTCAAGTGATAAAACTGTAGAAGTCGCTAAAAGTTTTACTGACCAACGCCTCAAAGTAATAGTCAATCAACAAAACCTTGGAGTTTCTGCTGCGCGTAATCGTGCCATCAAAGCAGCTCAAGGAGAATGGGTTGCTGTTCTTGATTCAGATGACTGGTATGCTCCTGAAAGATTAGAAAAACTTCTGTTGCTGGCAGCGAAAACAAATGCAGATATAATTGCTGACGATCTATATTTAATCCACGATGGTGCAACATCTCCTTGGAGTACATTTATTCAAGAAAATGGAGAGTATCTAGATGAAGCTCTCCAAATTGATCTCATTTCTTTTGTAGAAAGTGGTGTCTATGGAGAACCAGTGTTGCCTTTTGGTTTAAGCAAGCCTATATTCAAACGAGAATTTTTGGTTAAGCACGGCATTCTGTACGATGAAAGTGTGAGCATAGCTGAAGATTTTTGGTTTGATGTGGAATGCCTAATCAATGGTGCCCGCTTTTTTATTGTGCCAGAACCCTATTATTTCTACCGCTCACGCCCTATTTCTCTTGTACGTCAAAGTATATTATCACGTCTAAATCAATGCTACATAGCTACTAATTCTTTCATGCAACAAGAAAGAGTGAAAAACAATCCAGTTTTAATGCTTGCTCTATCTTATAATCTTGCATCCTATAAAAAGCATCTAGCTTACTATCAAGTTGTAGTGCCTATAAAGCAAAGAAGATGGTTAACAGCATTAAGAGAAATCATGAAAAATCCGCACTTCTTTTCTGTTTTTATTTCTCAGTTGAACAATATTATTAAACGTCGAATACAATACTATGTAATGGGTAATAAATCAGTTTTTGATATGTCTTATAACCTACAGAAAAAACGAACAATAGCGAATTGATATTATCTCAATTTCATGCGTAAATAATACATCTTCACCTAGTTATAATAAGTCTGAAAGTTAAAAACTTGGTCAAGCAATAAGTATCTGTTGTTATTCCTACTGAACAAAACAAAGACAGAAGACAGTTCTGCTGGAAGTAGAATGAAACTGTTAATCAAGTAAAACTTTAGTTGTGAGTCATTGACCACTAAAATCACAGTTACAAATTCTAGCAAACTAGAGAACTTTTTATGTATGAGACACAAGGGCTTGGAGCTGATAAAAGCTAGACAGGAAGCCCTCATCTCTTTTTCTGATGCTTTATTGATATTCAAAACCCTGACTCATCACTCAGTTATCATAACTCTGTAGTGAGTGTGGTAGTTCCCAATTAAGATTTTTGGCAGATACTAGAGTTATCTATTGACTCAAAATTGGGCAAACTAAAACTACAACATAATTAAAGTGCAAAATGATATGAAGCGTCATTATCTACTCTTTCTGCTTGTTTGCTCTGGCATATTGCACCAGTTGTAATTACCATCTCTGTTGCGAACTACCACAGGATGGCTGCAATCTTCTAAAAGAGGGCTAGAAAAAGCTAGTATAGCACTGCGTAAATGTACTTACTATCTTAATTAAACAAGACTTGGGGCAAAATCCTCTTCTTAAAGGTAGGCAAATTTCCACCTCAGTGTACTAGCACAGAACTGTATAGATAGAGCAACGACTGGAAATCATCCAACAGCCTATCCTATAAGCTTTTTTTTTTGACTTCTATTTCTGCCTTATGGTACGAATCTAGCAAGTCATTTCTGGGCGCGATAATTCAGATATCAGTTTGAATGCACTTTTTCTCCTAAACACTTACAACCTGCTTTTGGATTCAAATTCTCTATGTCAGACCCCAACATTGGTCGCTTACTCAGCAAACGCTACCAACTCCAGGAGTTAATCGGTACTGGAGCAATGGGTCGAGTTTATCGTGCTAAAGATACTTTGTTGGGAGGTGTACCTGTCGCGGTTAAGTTTCTCGCTCTATCAATTCAAAATGAAAAGATGCGACTGCAAGACCGCTTTGAGCGAGAAGCAAAAACCTGTGCTTTACTAGGTCAAAAAAGTATCCACATTGTCCGAGTTATGGACTATGGCGTAGATGAGAATAACACCCCGTTCTACGTCATGGAATATCTACAAGGACAAAGCCTAAACAATATTATTCGTAAGCAACGACTGCCTTTACCAAGATTTCTGAGTATGGCGCGTCAACTAAGTCTGGGGTTACAGTGCGCTCATGATGGCATCCCAGTTGAGGGCACAATTTGCCCAATTATCCATCGGGATGTCAAGCCAAGCAATATGCTAGTGATTCAAGATCCCAGTTTTGGAGAATTGGTCAAGGTTCTAGATTTTGGTATTGCTAAGTTATTACAGTCGGATGGCGACCATACAAAATTCTATTTGGGGACATTGGCTTATTCTTCTCCCGAACAGATGGAGGGTAAGGAATTAGACAACCGTGCTGATATTTATAGTTTGGGTGTAATGATGTTTGAGATGCTCACAGGCAAAATGCCACTAGTGGCACAAACTCATTCTTTTGGAGCATGGTATAAAACACATCACTATCAAAAACCACGTTCTTTTGCCGAGGTTGCACCTGGGTTAGAACTACCAAAAGAAATCGAAAATTTGGTGATGAGTTGTCTCGCTAAGGTAGCACGCGATCGCCCCCAAAGTATCACCGAAATCCTGAGAGTTCTAGCATCTCTAGAAAAACCTGAGCATACACGCAAAGTTAAGCAAGATAGCTATGCCCTAATTCCTACTACGGCCAGTCCTGAGCTTGAACAAAAGACCAAAGCCGATTTGCGGGCATCCTTGTCTAACGATGAAATCGCTCGTGCTATTTCCTGGCCCCAAAATAAACCAATTGCCGATATTGTGTTTCCTCAGTCCATTCAAAGCAATGGGGAGGTTTTACCAGCGCTATGGGTGATGCTACCGCAAGAAGAAATTCAGAAGCGCTTACTCTGTACCCGCTATAACCAATTTCTTTTCATCTCTATTCCCCATCCCATGTTGCTATGGATTACTGTCATCTACAACCGCAAGCATGGTGCCAAATGGTTGCCCTACTACCTTGATCTAAAAACCAGTCTTGGTCAAGAAATTACTCGGTTATTACAGCACACAGGTTACTACCGCCTGTTGTTCTTTGCACGAGAAACACCAAATCGCTGTACACACATCTTACCTTCCAGCGTCGCTTCTGCCCAGCGTCAACGACTGCAAGAGTGGGTCGCAATGAGCAACACATTGATGTCTTCTGCCGACCCACAAATGAGTAAAAGCTTGCTCAAAAGCGAGTACGAAAAAATTAAGCCTCAAATTCTGGCAAAACTGGAAAGCATTGATACAGATTCTCCATACGATCTTTCCAGCTAGGAATAATTTCTTAATATTACATGTAATATATGTAGCTCTTAGCTACAAACCCAAAGAATGTAAACTTTTATAAACAAAATATATATAAAGATGTAAGTTCTAGTTATATGTATAAAGAGTGAAAACGCGATCTGCAAAATCAAGGATGTCTAGATTATCTCTGAGTATTCTTGTGTACATATTTCAGAGAGTTGTAAATATTACGCAGGTGTAATTCTCTGACCAGACAAAAGAGACAGTAAAAAAGTTTTTCTCAAGTGAACGGTAAGTTTAGCCTGCAAAGCTAAAGTTATGTCCAGACTCCAGCAGATGTGCAGTCGAAAGTTTTACTAGTTGTTAGTTAATTTATTGAATTGAATTCTTCCGCCGCTCTTTTGGAATTGTTTATCGAAGTTGACGCCCCGACATCCCCAGCTCTTTTCCTCCTTGGAACCAAGCAAGAGAAGGAGGTCGTCCACTGCGACAGTAGAACGACTCTATGCCATAGTGGAACCGGAATCTAAGCCCCACTGGTGCTTAAGAAGCTCCTGATAAGTTGCCTCGCGCACTACCATTTGCTCATAGAGCTTTACTAAAAAGTCTTTAGCTTGGTCGTGGCTCATATTCTGTACTTGAGTGGCAAATGAGCAGATGCTGAATTGCTGTTCCAAGGATAGTTTCATTGGTTGGTTCATATTTAACTCCGTAAAAAAACGCGTAAAGGTGATATCGCTTACAGAAGTCCAAATGGGATAATAATTGGACTTGTATGTGTCCAACATTTGTTCCTCCGTATTAAGAAAGATAACAATTGTTTGACACGTTGCCCACATCCTAAGTGTGGATTTTTTTTGATATGATATCTTGCACCTAATCCTGCTGATATACTACCCAAGTCAGCCGAGCCGTATTCCGGAAAATAAGCTCTGTTTGAACGAAGTGTAGATATAACTACCTCTCAACCATTTCTGCTTTGCACTGATCTCTTTTGAGGAGATAAGCAGATTTTGTCCCGAGTCCTATACGTTTTCCTATTTGAGAAAAACATAAGATACTCTATCTCCGCAAATAAATATGGAGGAAGCTTCGAAAGCTAGGACTTTCAGGAGGTTGGGAAATGAATGGTAATAAGCGTGAATTATAGTCGCTCTACCTTATTATGTGCAAGATGTCAATTTATCAATTTGATGCAAATTCAGCCTCATTAGGTGACTTTGGAGGCTAAAAATATTTGTATCAAATTGTAAAAACTAAAAATGCTCGCACTGAACAAATTGCTGAGTATATCTACCAGAATTGTCATTTGTCATTTGTCAGTTGTCCTTTGTTTAAGGTTACTAAGCATCGACTAATGACCAATGACTATTTATTCTAGTGAGACGATGACAACTGTGATGTTATCGTGCCCTCCATGCTCCTTAGCAGCCTCAATTAGAGAGATGGCAGCCTTATCAAGCCAAGGAGCATCTAAGAGACAGCTAGCAATCTTCTGTTCTACAAGTTCTTCTGTAAGACCATCACTACATAAAAGCAAGCGATCGCCAGCTTTGACATCTAGTGGTTGCACATCAATCTGATGCAAGTCTTCACGCCCCAAACAGCGCGATAATACATGACGAAAAGGATGCGATCGCGCTTCATCTAAGGTTATGTCACCGATTTTGATTGCTCGTGCAACCCAAGTGTGGTCTTCTGTTACCTGCTCTAAGTGCGATTCTCGGAAGCGATACAGCCGCGAATCGCCAACATGAGCGCACCAGGGCGATTCTGGGGCGCGAAAAATTACTGCTACAACTGTTGTGCCCATATCGGCGCGTTCGGGATGATTTTGCTGATCTTGCAAAATCGCTTCATTGGCACCCCACAAAGCTTGCTCTAGCAATTCTTGAGAAGATTTAGAAGATTCCCAATTTGCCAGCAAATATGCCTGAATTTCTGCCGTGGCTATACGACTTGCTTCTTCACCTCCAGCATGGCCACCCATTCCATCGGCAACAACAAAAAACCGCCCTTCTGGGTCGACATAGTAAGCATCCTGATTATTAGAACGAATAAGTCCCGGATCGCTAAAACCCGTGAAATTAAGTTTCATAATTTTTTTTTGCAACAATTAATACATACGATCGTAACGGTCAAGGCGCAAAAGTAGTCGGATCAAGATCACTGAAATCACTAGTGCAATTAAGCCAGGCAGCAGTGCCCACCAGACATGATTGCTAACCACTAAGATCGTAGCTGAAAGTGTGAAACCACTGATTAACAGAGCATAGCTCATTGAGAGCTGAATACTGCTCTGCCTCCGCAATAGCCGTTCAGTTTCTATAGACCGAACGCGGAGGCGCATATCTCCGCGTTCTAGCTTTTCTAGCGTATCCTCTAATCTACGTGGTAGACCAAAAGCAGTACTACTTACCTGAGCTGCTTGACGACTTAATTCATTAATAAAGGTATTCCCCTCAGAACCATTCATATCGGTCATAAGCTGCATTGCATAAGGTTTGGCAACTTCCATAAAGTTAAACTCTGGATCTAAACCTTTACCTACTCCTTCTAGGGTAGAAAAGGCTCGCATCACAAAAGTGAAGGTTGCTGGAAATCTAAATGGCTGATTATAAGCTATTTCATAAAGGTCGTCACTGATTGCCGCCACAGACTGATTTTCAAAGGGCTTATCCATGAAATGATCCAGCATGTACTGGACGGAACGCCGCACTGGGCCCATATCATCTGTTGGGGCGATCGCACCTAAATCGATCAGAGACTGCACAACGCGATCGCCATCTTTTTGGGCAATGCCAAACAGTGTTTGCATCAGTCCCTCGCGCACGTTGGATTTAATCCGCCCCATCATGCCGAAATCGTAGAATATTAAAGCCCCACTTGCACTAATGGCAATATTGCCTGGGTGAGGATCGGCGTGAAAAAAACCACTATTGAGTAACTGTAGTAAGTAAGCTTGAGCGCCTTGACGAGCGATCGCCTTTCGATCCAAACCGGCTGCTTCTAAAGCTTCGTATTGGCTAATTTTAATTCCAGGGAGATATTCTAAAGTCAGCACTCTGGAACTGGCATAACGCCAATATACTCTTGGGACGTTCACCCAATCGTAGCCGCGAAAATTCCGGCGAAAAGTATCGGCGTTACGACCTTCGTTAAGATAATCAATTTCTTCCCAAAGAATGCGACAACATTCTTCATAAATACCTAACCAATCTCTTCCACGTCCCCATTTGGGATGGTTTTGAAAGTAGCGGGTAATTCCCTTGAGAATTTGTAAATCTATTTCAAATAACTTCTTTAATCCAGGACGTTGCACCTTAACAACAACCGATTCTCCACTATGCAGCACAGCTTTGTGTACTTGTCCCAAACTAGCAGCAGCTAAGGGAATTGGTTCAAAATTATCGAAGAGTTCAGGAATTTTTTTGCCTAATTCTTTCTCAATGGTCGCTTCTACTTGCTCATAGCTAAATGCTGGTACTTTGTCTTGTAATTTGGCTAGTTCTTCTACATATTCACCAGGGAAGATATCAGCACGGGTGGAAAACAGTTGCCCAACTTTGATGAAGGTTGGGCCTAAATCCAGCAGGGTATTGCGAATCCAGACCGCTTGGGTTTTGCGTCTTGCAGTTTGCTTTACCTCAGTCACGCCACCCGGATAACTCCAAGATTTGTTGTATAGCCAAAGTTTGAACAATAAGGTCAAGACAAAAGACCAAATGTCCACAAAACGCCGTCTGCTAGAGTATTTTTCCCGATTCCAACGGTATGCCTTATCTGAATAACCTTGTTCCATATCCTTTTGTGTACCGTTGGTTTGCAACCGAATCACTTGAAAAAGAAGACACTCTGATTCCTAAACTGTTTTTTCTTAAGTGTCATTTGTCATTTGTCATTTGTGAATAATTTTCGACCAATGACCAATGACCAATGACTAAAATTTACGCAGAAGTTCGGCGATAATGTTGCAATTCTGTGCGTAACAGGGCAATTTCTGCTCGTAATTCATCAATATCTGCTTGCAAGTCACCTGAATCAGAATTGGTTTGTCTACTACCTGTAGTAGCTTGACCAGAATTAGCTGCTTCTGCTGACCGATTTGCCCGCTCTAGGACTTCTTCTGTAAACTGGCGTAACTGCTCTCTAGCTTCTGCATCAAATTTGCCCAGATCACTCAAAGCATCGGTCAAGGCGACCTCTAAACGCTCATTAACTACTTCGGCTACTGCTCTGCCTACGAAAAAGGCTTGTACTAGTGGGTTACTCATAAATTTTTGTTACGTTGATCCGCAAGAGAATTATAACTTGCCTGTATGCTTTACGGCTTCTGCTGGGGAGTTAGAGATTTAAAGTTAGCAATATGCCAATTCAATCATTCGCGGAGTTTACAGACATACAAGCGACAGCTACACCGGTCTGGAATAACATATATCATGACATTTCAGTAACTCTTGATAATATTGTTCTGGTGTATTGGGTAAATAGGTTGTAATTTGCAAGGCTTGCTCTCTCAAGTTGAAACTTTGAGTAATGTTAATCTGACTGAGAAAATCTAAATCATGGGAAATGACCCAAATAGCTCCTTGATAGTCATTGATACCTACTACCATTTGTTCAACGGTTTCAATATCTAGGTTATTAGTTGGCTCATCGAGAATCAGCAGATCGATTTCTGAGATACTGATCATAGCCATCGCTAATCTTGCCAATTCACCTCCACTCAGCACAGAGGCGCTTTTGTGAACATCATCATATTTAAAGAGAAAGTGTCCCAACTGTTGACGCAAAAGCTGATAGCTAAGATTAGCATTGGCAGCTTGCATATTTTCCAGAATTGTGTATTGACGATTTATAAGTTCGTAGCTTTGATCGAGATATACAGCTTTCATCGCTGGTGCAAGCAAAACCTCACCTGAGTCCAAAACTACTGTTTGGTTTTCCATTCCTAAAATAGCCTTTACCAGACTCGATTTACCAGAACCGTTTGCGCCGATAATGGCTATGCGATCGCCAGAGGACACGTGCAGTTGAATATTTTGAATCAATAGACGTTCTGATACCCTAAGATTTGCACCCTGGATATTAATGAGATTTCGGCGCTTTTGATTTTTTTCCTCTAGCTGAATACTTGTGACTTTTGTAGTTTTGACTTTTGTCTCTGCAACCTTTTGATTAGCCTTGGCTACTGCTGCTTCGTGTTTCTTTTTTGCAGTTCCAGTAGACACCTCAGCTTTGGTTTTAATGAGTCCTGCTGCCATTCTATCAATACTGCCATTGAGAAACTTGGCGCGACCGTTATGTTTAGATTGGGCTGCGCGTTGCTGTTCTTGCATCGCTGTGGTTTGGGTAAGTTTTAGTTCCTTTCTGGCGATTTCGTGCGATCGCAATGCTGCCTCTAACTCGATTTCTTTCTGTTCTCGATATTGAGAAAAATTTCCTCCATATACTTTCAAAGCATCAGGTGTAAGTTCCCAAGTAACATCTGTAACTTGGTCTAAGAAAAAAGGTTTATGTGAGACAATTACAAACGCACCAGTGAAATTTTGCAGAAATTGTCTTAAGTTTTCTAAAGCTTGCAAATCCATGTGGTTAGTTGGCTCATCTAGCAACAGCAAATTGGGCTGTTGAGATAATCCGATTGCCAAAAATATTTTTGTCAGTTCTCCACCACTCAAGTTAGTAATTGGGAGATAAAGATTAATATTTGTATCGAATTGTGTTTGTAAAATCTCCTCAATTTTCCACCATTCATCAGAGACGGAAATCAAAAAATCAAGTACTGTATCTGCTGTAATCTCTTGTCTGATAGTGCTGATTTGTGGCAAATAGTAGACAACACCATTACGCCAAACAGAACCTGTGCTGGAGCCAATTTGACCTGCAAGTATCTTTAATAGAGTTGATTTTCCTATACCATTGCGACCGACTAAAGCAATGCGATCGCCCGCCTCAATACTCACCTGGATTTTTTGAAACAAAGTTCTATCTAAGCTGAGTTCGTAGGCTAAATTCTCAGCTAATAATATTGATTTTTTCTGCATTATTTCCAAACCTCAATTCGCAAACTTCCGCCCGTATGTTTACAGAAATTACGGGTATATTAGACAGAAAAAACTTAGCCGCAGACACTTGCCAAGCGGTTAGATGTAAATATGAATGATGACAATATTGTTAGTACATGACTTTGTGAAGTAACCCTGTCAAACTAGTTGCGTTTATTCTTTGTTGACATTAGTTGCTTTGGCGCAACAGGTGTTTGGTACTACTTCATTTCAGCTATCTCGTTGGACTTGTGATGAGATTTGATATTGACTACAGTGTAGCATAAAGCTATTTCGGAAGGCGAGGAGGCGATCGCTCGTTCTCAGTGGGAAATAAAGATTTTTAACCGCAGAGGCGCAGAGAACGCAGAGGTAAGATATTCAGGATAGGTTTTTTTTATGAAATTGGTTCTGAGATGATAGAGCCTGAATTGGCCGATTTACCTGTACCCTCAAAAGAGGCGATTAGCTACGCGCGATCGCTAACTACGAGACTGTTAAAATAAATCCATAACTACTTGATGCCGTATCCATTCTATGACCATAGCTCAAGAATTAGATTCTCAACAAGGCATCTGCCAAGATGTTATATTTCCCCCTGGTGATTTATATAGTGATGAGCCTCCCTTGGAAAGCGAACTTCATTTACGACAAATAATCCTACTATTAACATGTCTGGAATGGTTGTGGCGAGATAGAAATGATTTCTATGCGGCGGGAAATCTAACTATTTACTACAGTCCGCGCCAACGCAAATCAGAATACTTCCGGGGGCCAGACTTTTTTGTTGTGCTGGGAACTGAACGTAAAACCCGTAAAAGTTGGGTAGTGTGGGAAGAAGATGGCAAATACCCGAATGTAATTCTAGAAATTTTATCTGACTCAACAGCAAATACTGACAAAGATTTAAAGAAAAAAATTTATCAAGATACTTTCCGCACACCTGATTATTTTTGGTTTGATCCTTACACACAAGAATTTGCGGGATTTCATTTAGTAGATGGAGAATATCAACCTCTACAACCAAGTGAAGAAGGATATTTGTGGAGTCATCAGCTAGGGTTATATTTGGGAGTTTATGAAGGTTTATTACGGTTTTTTACACGAGATGGGCAACTAGTACCAACACCGGAAGAAACGGCAGAACAAGCTGAACAAAAAGCAGAACAGTCACAACAACAAGCAGAACAAGCCGAACAAAAGGCTGAACGTTTAGCAGCAAAACTACGGGAGTTAAATATAGATCCAGATATAATTTAGACCACAGCTATTTCATTTAGGATAGTGTTGCGCTAAAAAGTCTTCAGCTTCAGTCTTATATTTAATTACTCCATCTAAGGTAGCAGCAAGTATATCATCTAATATTTGTCGATACACTGGCCCTGGTTTGTAACCAAGTTTCTTTAAATCATTGCCATTCAACAGTGGCTGCACATTCGCCCAAACTGTTAAATATTCCCAAATTTGATGTCTAATCTCTTGCGGACTTTGCAAAGCAATTAAAATCAGCATTGGTAAATCATATTGTCGCAACAACTGCACTACTTGACTGGGGTGTTGCAAAGTGGGTAAACATTCCATCACTTGACTAAAGTTTTGAACTAAGTTTTTTAACCTAACAATGCTATCGTCTTGTAGTTGCAAATTTTGTGCTACTTTCACCCGATATTCAGGTGCTAGGTGGGCGATTAATGCTTCTAGACGCATTTGCCAGTGAATGAGAGTTTGTTCAGCATCAAATCGCCGCAAACAGCGTTCTAATAAACGTAATTGTCGCAAGAGTAAAGCATCTAGTTTGAGGGTAGGATGAATACATTGCAACGCTCCTAAGTTATCGAGTAACTGCAAAGCTGATTTCCAGTAGGGGGCTTCTAGGATGTGTTTTAATTCTGTTTTGAGTCTAGTTTGTAGGGCTGGAGTTTTGGTATTCTCTTGGGAAGTGCGATCGTAAACACCACTGTTGATGGCATAGCGAATAAACTCTTCAGTCTGTGGTTCAATTTCAAATCCGAAACGCACGGCAAAGCGCACGCCGCGATAAATGCGGGTGGGATCTTCGATAAAGCTGTTAGGGTGTAAAACCCGAATTTGTTTAGCTTGTAAATCGAGTAAACCGCCAAAGAAATCGAGTAATTCACCAGAGCGGGGAGAGGTGAGCCGCAAAGCGATCGCATTAATGGTAAAATCTCGACGATACAAGTCTTGACGAATCGAACTCGCCTCAACCTCTGGATTCGCTGCCGGGTAAGGATAAAACTCTGTTCTAGCCGTGGCAATATCTACCCAAAGAGAATCTAATTCTGGGTCTTTGTGCCACAACAAAGCAGCAGTTTGAAAAGCCCCGTGGATTTCTAAACGAGCCGCAGGGTAAAGTTGTTGGAGTGCTTTTGCTAGTTCCACACCAGCGCCAACATCTGCTGATTTGTGAAAGCCATCAACTACTAGGTCAATATCTTTAATCATCAAAGTGTCTGATGTTGCTTCCGCTAACAGCAAATCCCGCACAGCACCCCCAACGAGATAAAGATGCCAACCCCGTTTTTCGGCTTCTTGCGATGCTGTGGTGAGTAGTTGCCATAATTGAGGAGCAAGGCGATTTTGCAACTCAGTGCTAAGAGGAATTTTGAATTTTGAATTTTGAATTTTGAATTTTTCCTCTCCACCTTCTCCATCTTCATCCCTTTCTTGATGTAATTCCCGCAAGACATCAGTACGAGTGACAAGACCAACTAACTGCTCATTTTCCAATACTGGCAAGCGTCCGATATCATAAGTCACCATCAGCGCTTCAATTTGTGGCAGTGTTGTATCTGGTGTAATTGTTTTCAGATTTCTTGTCATATAGCCCTTGACTGGCGAATGACTAAATCCGTGGTGCAGGGCGATATCAAGATCCCGGCGCGAAATAATGCCTACTAGTTGCCCTTGAGTATCGACTACAGATAAACCAGAGTGTCCATAGCGCAACAAAATTCGCTGTGCCTCAGCAATTGTGGTTTCAGGTAGAATCGTGCGGACAGGAGAAGACATCAAATCCCTAGCGGTGAGGGGGTGGGGAATTTGTACTTTTAGCCCATCAAGGAGTTGTTTTAATATTGCTTGTGAATCAACTCCTCTCAGATTTAGCGATGCGGCTTGTGAATGACCGCCGCCGCCCAAGAGTTGAAATAATAGATTAAGATTTGTTTTGGGAATTTGCGATCGCCCAATTATAGTTAAGCGTGAATCATTTTCACTCAAAGGATACTCATTAGCCAACAGAATGGCATCAATTTCGGTTAATTCCACGAGTTCTGAAGCCAAACTCGATAGCCCTGGCACAAAAGAATCTGTTTTAAGAATTACCCAAGCAACAGTATATCCACGCAAGCAAAGATATTCTAAATTTTCTAGAGATTCAGTTAATAACTGTTGCAATTGCAAAGACAAGCCAGGGTCACGGTAGGTAGAAATTACCGATAAACTTGCACCTTGTTGCATCAACCAAGCCAAAGCTAAGGCATCCCGTGGTGTGGATTGGTCAAAGGTCAAGGAGCCGGTGTCAACGTGGATACCCAAAGCCATCACAGTCGCTTCAGCAGAAGTCAAGGAAATTTCCTGTTGTTGCAATTGCTCCACAATTAAAGTTGTGGCGGCTCCTACTGAAGAAATATGCGATCGCGTGGCGGGAATATTTGATTCTTGTCCTAAGTGATGGTCATAAACTATAATTTCCCCAAGATGGGGTAAATCTAACCACTCAGCAGCTTTACCCAAGCGATCGCGGTGTTGCGTATCCACCACAGTCAGAGAACGAATTTTTTCTGGATTCACCGAACGGCGTTCAATTAGCGGATATTCATCCCGATGCAATGCTAAAAAATCCCGTACAGGAGGGTGAGAACCGCCAGTCAGCACAATCTTACTTCCCGGTAAAAGGCGCGTTAACCCTACTGCTGCACCTAGTGCATCAAAATCTGCGGTTGTGTGGCAAAGAATTAAATCCATAGTTAAAAGTCATTAGTCATCGGTACTTAGACAAAGGACAAATGACTAAAATGTTGCAATTTCTGCTAGCTTAAAAATAATAAGAAAGTGTCAGTGTCGCCCTTTAGGATATTCTATCCTTAGTATTTCGCTGTATTGGGAGAAGCAAAAATGACCATAATATTCCAATTTGCCTTGATAGGTCTAGTCCTATTGTCCTTTGTCCTGGTTGTAGGCGTTCCGGTTGCTTACGCTACTCCCCAAAATTGGGTTGAATCTAAAAAACTGCTCTGGGTTGGTTCTGCCGTCTGGATTGCTTTGGTATTTTTAGTTGGTTTGTTAAACTTTTTTGTCGTGTAGACGACGGCTTTGCTCTGGCGCAGGCACATAATATAAGAACTAGAGGGGCAGAAAAGCCAAGGTCAAAGACCAAAGGAGAAAAGGAGGAATTTTTCCGATTTCCTTTTTTATTACCTTGCTTTCCTGCTCCTCTACATTTAAATAAGAAATGTATATTGGCCAGAACTATAGTTGATTAAGAGGCAGTCATGGCAGTTTTCGAGGGAACTTTTACCCAAACGGAGCCTTTGCGGTTTGCAGTGGTGATTGGTCGATTCAATGACCTTGTTACCGGAAAGCTGCTAGAGGGATGTCAAGATTGCTTGAAACGCCACGGTGTAGATCCTAACCCCCAAGGTAATCAGGTAGACTATGTTTGGGTTCCAGGAAGTTTTGAGGTACCTTTAGTAGCTCGCCAACTAGCACTTTCCCATCGTTATGATGCTGTAATTTGTCTAGGTGCAGTCATTCGTGGGCAAACACCCCATTTTGATTATGTATCCGCCGAAGTTTCTAAAGGCATCGCCGCCGCTAGCTTTCAAACTGGAGTGCCAGTAATTTTTGGCATTTTGACAGTAGATACTATGCAGCAAGCCTTAGAACGGGCAGGTATCAAAGGTAATCATGGCTGGGATTATGCTCTAAACGCCCTAGAAATGGCAAGTCTGATGCGGCAATTGCGTTCTAACCTAGCAGAGCCATATTCTCGTAATAGCCAGTCTTTGCCAGCCTCTTTTCAAAGTGCCAGCATCGGCAATTTAACGGCGGAGTCAGAAGAACTCGGCTAGGGTGTGTCATTAGTCATTTGTCCTTTGTCATTCACTAATGACCAATGACCAATGACCAATGACAAATTAATAAATAAAGGGGTTGACAATTAGAGACAAATCTGAGATATTGATATATGGCAATTGATTGCGGGTGTAGCTCAGTGGTAGAGCGTCACCTTGCCAAGGTGAATGTCGCGCGTTCGAATCGCGTCACCCGCTTCCAACTAAAACCTCTTGAAGTTAAAAATCTCAAGAGGTTTAGTATTTTTAGGGTGCATTAAAGTTTTTGGCGATTCGCGCTGTATTCCTGTGAATCGTTCTGAATTTTTATGAATTTCATAGATAGCTAGAATATAAAGTAATTTAGATATGGCGGAACTATCTATTCGTGGATAGATTTTACCCATCTAGTAAAACTTGTTCAAATTATGGGGGAATTCAAGGGTCTTAGTCTCTTAAAACAGGTTTATGTATGTCATAAATGTCAGCAGTGTGCTGACTAACATTTCACACTGAGCGTAGCCGAAGTGTTAAATACATCTAAACATCTTAAAACTTATGCACGGATAGCTAAATCGTGTCTCGACATTAAGGGATAACCGCTCCTATGCTCCCATTGAAATGTCAAATAATATCTAGCTTTGTCTAGATTTTATGTAGTAGAAGGAAATTTTAAATAAGGTTGTCAGCTTCGGGGAAATATAACAAATAAAAAACTCCGTACTGATATGAAAATTAGGATACTTAGAGTCTGCTCCATCTACTGTTTGCAATATATGTATATAAAGAGAGCAATCTATAGTAGCAGAAGCTTCTATTGCATTTACCAAAAGATTATATTGTCGTAGTTCGTGTAAAACACGCTCAAGTTACTAGAACGCTTGTGCAATCTCAAAAACCCGAAAAAATAGATTTCAATGCTGAATACCCCTGTCCCTGTCGTCGCCGGGGTCAGTTAATTCCGATTACGTTGACAGAAGCATTTGGTTGCGATCGCTGTCAGCAAATCTTTGTTGTAGAAGATAATGGTCATGTCCTAGAACAGCTTTCTACCACCTATCCCTACAAACGGGCTTGGCGTTGGATGGGAAATAGTTGGCACGTTGTCCATCCCCGCTTGGGAGAAAGCTATCTGCCTATAGCACTTGGCATTATTTTCGTGCTAGTGATTATATGGCTGCCATTAGCACTGCGATTAGCAAATGGTTCCAGCATTATTGCTTGGGCAATGGTGGCGGTGCTATTAGCTATTCTGCCAGCATTAATGGTCTGGCTTACCTACAGACGTTAACTCAATGACTGTTGAAGTTTTAGATGACCACCCCGAACCGATTACCAGTGCCCAACGAGCCTATCAAGCTTCCCTAAAGTTGGGGATCACAAAGGGAGCAGACCGAAGTCGTGCAGTATTGGCGATGGCACAAGCCCTTGAGCGCTCATTTGACGACATTCTAGAAGCCAACACGTTGGATTTAGAAGCCAGTCGAGAAATGGCAGTGCCAGAGTTGATATTGGACTGGCTGAAGCTGACTCCCACAAGGCTAGAGATGACAGTAGACGTTTTACAACGGTTAGGGGAATTATCAGATCCGCTACGGCGCGTCAGAACGGCTGATTATCAACTGGAAGATTCCCAGAGTTACACCCAGTTAATGCCTTTGGGAGTGATTGGATTTATTTATGAAGCCTTTCCCGATTTAGGAGCGATCGCAGCAGGTTTTTGTATTAAAACTGGCAATAGTATAATTCTCAAAGGCAGTACGGAAGCTAGCCATTCCAACGCCGCCATCGCTGAGGCACTGCAAAATGCGATCGCAGAAGTTGGTCTAGCTCCCGGCTGTGTAGAGCTGATTACAACCGAACATGGTGCTTCAATTCGGGATTTAGTCACCCAAGACCAGTACGTGAATCTAGTTATTCCCTACGGACGTTCTAGCTTGGTACAGCAGGTAGTACGACAGTCAACTTGCCCAGTCTTAAAGTCCGCGATGGGTAACTGTTATCTCTACTGGTCGCTAAATTCCAGCTTAGAAATGGTACGGTGGATGATTCTTGATAGCCATCAAAGTGAACCCGATCAAGTTAATGCCATTGAAAAAGTACTTATTCACCGCCAAGCCTTGCCATCATCCTTAGCAGTTCTGTGGAACAGCTTGATGGAAAAAGGCTTTGAAATTAAAGGGGATGCAGAACTAGTAGAAGCCTTTCCTCAGTTGCAGCTAGTGAAGGAGGGCGAATGGGGAAATCCTTATTTAACAAAGACAGTAGCTTTTAAACTTGTAGATAGCTTAGAGGGTGCGATCGCTTGGATTAATGAACACAGCAGTGGTCATGCTGACTCCATCGTGACTGAATCCTACCAAGAAAGTCGGCAGTTTGCTTTGGGAGTTAACAGTGCCTCTACCTACATCAACACTTCCCCGCGTTTTTCCCGCAACCCCTCGCGGGGGGATTCAGTATTTCTCGGTATGTCTAACCAAAAAGGTCATCGCCGAGGATTTATCAGCCTAGAAACTTTGACCACCGTTAAGCACATTGTTCAGGGAAATGGCAGGTTTTAAATAATTCGTAATTCGTAATTTGTAATTCGTAATTCGTAATTTGTAATCTGTTTTAGTTGGGGTCTAAATTCCCAATGTCCCAATCCAATCTTAAACTTAACAAAATCTTAATTTCTGCTTGATCCGAGTTTGCTAGGTTCCTTGTGTTTGGTTGAGCAGCAATTAGGAGACAAGTTGAATCAAGCAATTACCTGTGCTTTTCACAACTAACTCTCCTAAAGTTTGCCAACTGTATTTACATCTGGGTAGAGGTGAATATGGAACTTATGGATGGCGGACTGCTAGCAAATCGGTGCAGACGGCGGAGTTTTTTGTTGGGTGCAGGATTCTTAACTGGGTTAACAATTGCTAGCCAGTGGCATCCGGTATTGGCTAGCTCAAGGTTTTCTGGTTATCCGTTCAGTCTTGGTGTTGCCTCTGGTGATCCTTTGCCGGATGGTGTTGTTATCTGGACACGGCTGGCTCCAAATCCACTTTCTGGAGGTGGAATGCCATTGGTAAATGTGCCAGTGCGGTGGCAAGTTGCCCTTGACGAAAATATGAAACGGGTTGTGCGGCGAGGAACAGTGCTGGCAACACCAGAGTTAGCGCACTCAGTCCACGTTGATGTGCGTGGGCTAGACTCTGACCGTTGGTACTGGTATCAATTTCAAGTGGGTAGGGAAGTGAGCCCCATTGGCCGGACTCGCACAGCACCAGCATCTTATAGCTATACCCAACAACTAAACTTTGCTTTTGTCTCTTGTCAAGACTGGCAAAATGGCTATTACACGGCTTATCGGCATTTGGCTGAGGAAAACCTCGACCTTGTGATTCATCTAGGTGATTACATCTATGAATACGGGCCACAATCTGGTGGCCCACGCCAGCATAACAGTCCAGAAATCATCACTCTTGCAGACTACCGCGATCGCTACGCCCTGTACAGAACAGACCAGAGTCTCCAAGCTGCTCATGCTGCTTTTCCCTGGATTGTCACCTGGGATGATCATGAAGTTGACAATAATTATGCCAACTTAATCCCCGAAGATAACCAAACCGAAGAGGCTTTTAGAAAACGCCGAGCTAATGCTTACCAGGCTTACTACGAACACATGCCTCTACGTCAGTCTTCGCTGCCTAAAGGCCCAGATATGCTGCTTTATCGGCGGTTGACTTTCGGTAATTTAGCTGAGTTCAATGTGTTAGATACCAGACAGTACCGCACTAACCAACCTTGTAATGATGGACTGAAGCCTCGTTGTCCAGAAGCTTTTGATCCAAATGCTACTATGACCGGCTCAGAACAAGAGCAGTGGCTACGAAAAGGATTAGATCAGTCGCGATCGCGCTGGAATGTAATTGCTCAACAGACTATGCTAGCCGAGTACAATTTCAATGGTAATCCAGGCCCCGGTGTCTTCAATGTGGATCAGTGGGACGGCTATGTGGCTGCACGTAATCGGCTCTTGAGTTTTCTAAACCAGCGCCAACCTTCTAATCCAGTGGTGATTACCGGAGATATCCATTCTAGTTGGGTACATGATCTAAAGCTTGATTTTAATAACCCCAATTCAGCCACGGTAGGCACTGAGTTCGTCGGAACCTCAATTACCTCTGACTTTCCCACAGCATTTATTGCTCCAGTTCAAGCTGCTCTACCCAACAATCCCCATACTAAGTTCTTTGATGGTGCTTACCGGGGATACGTCCGTTGCAACCTGACTCCACAACGCTGGCAAACTGACTACCGTGTTGTATCAAGCATCGTTGATTTAAATGCCCCTGTAAAAACCCTAGCTTCGTTTACAGTCCAAAACGGACAACCAGGAGCGCAACTAAGTTAACGTGAGTTCGATCAACCTCTCCTTGACTTTAACTCAAGTTCAAGTCTCTCCCTCTCCGACTCGGAGAGGGAAGATTTTGCATAGTAAAACTAGGGAGAGGTCTTTGTAGTATGAAATATGACTTTAGATTATTCAAGCCAGAAGCGATCACTTATTAAGCGTTACAGCAAATCAGTCTTCTAAAAAGTTATTTGGGAATTTCTTTGCAATACTTAACTAACTTCTAATTAAAAAAAGTGAATATAGATTAACAATGATAACTAACATCATATTTTATTAAGTTCATCAGGCTAAATAGAGAGTATGCTTAACAATTGAAGTCTAGTTGACAATTTAAGTAACTAAGTGCAAACAAACTTAAATATTTGTTGAGTATTTTGTACTTTGCCATTTTTTTAAGTATTAAATACTAAAAAACAAAGTTTATTGTGTCAACTTACTAACTAGGTTATCAAGCGAGGTGGTGAAAATCCGACCTAAGCCAAATACTAACAACAGCGAAAACAAAAGTAAACTTAACAACAACTACGTAAGATGATAAGAAAAATTTTGCTGACTGTATCGGGATTGGGACACGCAGAAGAAATGCTCAAAACCCTGAGAGAAATCCCTTCAATTGAATCTGCGAAAGTTACAATTTTGCATGTTGTTCAGGCACAAAATACTGCTGCTACCATGACAACTAAATGGGAAAATGGTGGTAAAATTCTGGCTAATGCCATTCAAACTTTGAACTTAGATCCTAGCCAGGTTTCTTCAATTTTGCGCGAAGGCGACCCCAAAGATGTAGTTTGCCAAGTAGCTGATGAAATCGACGCTGACTTGATTGTTATGGGTTCACGCGGACTGAAGCGACTACAATCTATTTTATCGAACTCAGTTAGTCAGTATGTTTTCCAGCTATCTTCTCGCCCCATGTTGCTGGTAAAAGATGACATTTATGTGAAAAAAATTAAGCGCATTATGGTGGCAATAGACAACTCTGATTCTGCAAAAAACTGCTTGAAATTGGCACTATTTTTACTGCGAGATATTCAGGGAGGCCAGTTAATTTTGGCAAATATTAGTACAGATTTAGGTGGTAAAAAATCGGAAATAACCGAGGTTAACTCAGATAAAAATCCAGTTTTAGCAGCCGCAGTTGCAGAAGCTCAAAAACAAGGTATCCAATCTCGTGCTTATATTAGCAGTGGGAAACCTGGTGAAGAAATTTGTCGCTTGGCAGAAGAGTTGAATATAGACTTATTATTGCTCGGTTCTCCAGATCGTCGTCCATCCATCGCTAAGAGTTTTGTTGATATAGATCGACTCATCGGATCTTCCTTGTCTGACTATGTTCGAGTCAATGCCACTTGTCCGGTATTATTGGCGCGGACGATCGCTTAAACTAAGCAGTTCTGAGTATTAGATTTGTTGTAATTAAGATACTAGAGAAGCAAGATTTTCTTCCTAATACTCAGCACTCATACTATTTTTGTTTAAAACTGCCATTATTTGACTGTAGGGGCAATTCATGAATTGTTCCTATAAAAATGCTAGCAGTTACGCTGTGTGCAACTTTCTTTCAAAACTAACCCCCAATCCCTTCCCTATTAGCGTTGGGGAGCAAGAATCAAAGCCTCTCCTCCAGAGGGTGAGGAATGGAAGTGGGGTTTGAAAAATGAGTTGCACATCGCGTTACCAGTTAGCCGTTGATAAATAAAAACCCCCACATTACTAGTGCAGGGGTTATTTATTTTATACACAAATTCTTAACTATCTTTTCCACCTTGGCGGCTAGCAGTTTGGATGTACAGAATTAGTAAAAACACAGTGGGAACTAATACGAACAAAATGCTCGCTACGAACCCCAGGTCATTAACTTGCATGGCAAGAAAGCCTCTCTTAGTTTTCCAGTCAACAACATTAGGATACCATTATCAATGACAGAGTTAGCCCAAATTTTTTACTTTCTCAAATGCTAACTACGAATGCTCCCAAAAAATTTAAGGCTTTGTGACTACGCTGACTGAGCCATTCACTAAAGTTTGACACGCAAGGCGGTAATTTTCTGGCTTTTTCTTGAATTTCCGGTTTTCTACTTCTGTGCGGGGGGAAAGATTTTCTAGTCCTTCGACTATTTCAACAATGCAAGTACCACATTGACCATTACCGCCACAATTGGTCATCTTGCCAATGAATGTATATATATCAATGTCATTTTGCATGGCTTTGAGTCGGAGATTGGCACCATCTGCCGCTACTACTTCTTTATTCTCTTTAACGAATTTGATATTACCCATAATTTATTCCTCCTTGACTCTAAGCTTGGCTTTCAAGGCTTCATATTGACATGGCTTGATTCACATCTTGTTTATTATATTAAAACATTACAAAATATTAATAAATGTTAATTTTATAAAACATGTGCCACAAAAAAATAGAACAGGTATATTACCTGTCCTACTCAATTGAAAAATAGATTAACTTACCTAAATCCCACAGCTGCTTGCCAAACGAAAGCAAGCAACAAGAAGAATACAGGGATGACTGGGAGAACGTCTACCAAAGGATCGAAAATTTGGTAAGCTTCAGGCAGTTTTGCTAATAAAAGTGCTGCTTCCATGTTTGTTTAAATCCACCTATCCAACACAGCTTTCATAATTGAGAAGTATCTTAACATGGTTTGGTCATTGGTCATTGGTCATTGGTCATTGGTCATTGGTCATTGGTCATTTGTCATTGGGGATGGGGCATTGCTTATCTCCCTTTTCTCCGCAATCCCTAGTCCCCAATCCCTAGTCCCCAATCCCCACTTCCCACTCTTCATCTCCACTTTCTTCGTTGAGCCAGTGGCCAAATTCTGTGGTGAAGCGATCGCTCAATATTGCTTCTCTAATCTTTTGGGTAAAGCGAATTAGCTCGGTAATGTTGTGAATGCTCAACAACGTATAAGCTAAAATTTCTTGCGATCGCACCAAATGAGATACATAAGCACGGCTAAAATTTTGACAAGTGTAGCAGGGACAAGTTTCATCTAATGGCGTAAAATCTTCACGAAACTTAGCATTTTTTAAATTCCAGCGTCCGCCCTGAACTATTGCCGTTCCATGTCTTGCCCAGCGAGTGGGAATTACGCAATCAAATAAATCGATCCCAGATGCGATCGCGATCGCCATTTCTCGATAAGTACCCACACCCATCAAATAACGCGGCTTTTCGGGCGGTAGAAGCGGTGCTGTCACCTTTACAATCTGAGCCATCAATTCTGGCGGTTCTCCCACACTCACGCCACCAATGGCATATCCAGGCAAATCTAACTTAGCCAAAGCTTCAGCCGCACGGCAACGCAAATCCAAATACACGCCCCCTTGCACAATCCCAAACAAAGCCTGCTCACTACGTTGATGAGCTGTTATGCAGCGTTCTAACCAGCGATAAGTCCGTTCAGTAGCAGTTTCAACCTCTTGGCGAGTCGCTGGGTAAGGCGGACACTCATCAAAGGCCATGATCACATCTGCCCCTAAAGTATTTTGAATCTCAATGGAGCGTTCTGGTGTCAAGTTAATAATTCGTCCATCATGTGGTGAGCGGAAAGTTACACCTTCTTCAGTAATTTTTCGCATCTCGCTTAAACTGAACACCTGAAACCCACCAGAATCTGTGAGCATTGGGCCGTTCCAACCCATAAACTTGTGTAATCCACCACCCCCAGCCACAATCGCTTCGCCTGGTTGTAGGTGAAGATGATAAGTATTGGATAAAATCATTTGCGCCCCAGTATCTCGTAGCTGGGCTGGGGTGATAGTTTTGACATTTGCCAGCGTACCCACTGGCATAAATCTAGGGGTTTCTACAATCCCGTGAGGAGTAAAAAACACTCCGGCTCTAGCTTTTGTCTGACTACAGCAAGCAAGACATTCAAAGGAAAAATTCGCACTCATGCCATTTTAGATTTTTGAAGATGCGCCTATTAAGACTTATGCAAAACTATACGATGTAGGGGCAATTTATGAATTGCCCCTACATCAATAAAGCCCAGCCTTAGATCAAATTGGTATAGTAGTCGCTATTTTAAAAAGAATCAGAACAGTCATCGTCAATTTCTGCATCCCATCTGGCTGAGAGAACTTGCTCCATCATCGCTTCTATGGCACTGACATTGAAGGTTCGCTCTCGTCGCTCTTGTATGGGGGTTGAGCGGGGAATCAACCGCAGACACACTCCTTCTTGCATCAAATCGAAGTAAGTTTCTTGTTGCGATGACTGTTTGAGTTCCAAGTAATCAAAACTACAAACATTTAAATATAGCGCATGGTTAGCCACTAAGGTAGACCTTTGTGGATTAGCAAAAACTTCCATCACATCCCCTTCACCCTCGCTCAGTACCTTATCTTCTTGGGTGTAGATGTAGTGGACTCGACCTAAATCTGCCAGCAATCGCCGGATGTCGAGCTTATTCACAATGATGCCCGTGTTAATAATGCACGGAGCTGGTATCCTGGTGTCGGGTAGATGGTGACTCATAGGAAAATAGCGATTGAGCTAAGGAGAGCAACAACAGAGCTAAACTGTCAGAATTGAATAGCTTGTTTACTCCCTACATTTAAAAAAATATCAATTTTGTGGGGCAATCGTCTAACAATTTGGAGGAAGTTTTTAGTTAACGAATACAAAACACAAATTTTGATTCCTAATGGAATTTTAATTTCCTGAATCATTTGATTTTTGTATAAAAAATTACCCAAAAACTTTATTAACTACTTAGACCAGCATAACAAAATTTTCAGTGATAATCTCTAACAGAAGTAAATCTTATCTAAAGCTTTAAACTGTACTGATGTTCAATTGTAGTCAAATTATGATGATTATCCAGCAATTAGCTAAATATTAATGTAACTACGATGACGAAACAGCAACAGTGGTGGAAGAAGCTGCTGTTAAAGCTGGCAGCTAGTATCATATTTTACACGATTATCCCACTGCCGTATTTGAACGGATTAAATTTTCAGGGAGTGGCACGTCTTGCTTCGCTTGTAGGGTTAATAATTGGGGGAATTTTAGGGTTACTGGATACGGGGATGGATTATTTTGGTATGCCAGTGTTAACTCGTAGTGCTTTGGTAGTAAGTATTTGGATTGCCATAACTGGAGGACTGCACTTAGATGGGGCAATGGATACCGCCGATGGTTTAGCAGTGGGCGACCCAAATCGGCGGCTGGAGGTGATGGCAGATAGTGCCACAGGTGCATTTGGGGCAATGACTGCGATCGCCTTGGTGCTACTCAAAATCACAGCCTTAACAGATATGCCAGAAAACCGTTGTTTGTTACTGATGGCGGCTTGTGGCTGGGGACGTTGGGGACAACAAGTAGCGATCGCACGGTATCCTTATCTAAAACCAACTGGCAAAGGTGCATTTCACAAACAAGCCATTCGTTCTTACAAAGATTTGTTACCAGGATTGTTTTTGCTCTTGGGTTTGAGTGGTTTACTTGTGCTGATAGATAAACAGCAGCTATTTCTGGCACTGGCAATGATAATTGCTGGAAGTGCGATCGCTACTTTAACCGGTGCATGGTTCAACCACAAATTAGGCGGACACACCGGAGACACCTACGGCGCAGTCGTCGAGTGGACTGAAGCCTTATTTCTCTGCGTGTTGACCGTTTTTTAAGATGTGAGAGCAAGGGAGGCAGGGGGGACAAGGGGACAAGGGGACAAGAGGTGATAACTTGAAATAAGTCTTTCCCCTTGTCCCCAATTCTCCTTGTCCCCAAGTCCTCTTCCCAATTCCCAATTATTTAATCGGTTGCAGCTTTGTCACCTTAAGTTTAAAAGCCCCCACCCCAGTTTCCCCAAAAGACCGGACACGAATCACATAATTCCCTGTCTCTACGATCCGGGTAAATAGTAGGGAATTGCTACTACCATCGGGGCCATCATCATTTTCTGCCAGAGTCGATCCATCAGGTGCTAGCAATGTGATGATGCTGTCAAAATTTTCAGATGACAGGTCAACTGCTAAATTATCGCCCTTTTGTAACTTCACAGTGTAATCACGAGCAAACCCACCTTGACCTGTGGGAATGTCTTTATCTGAGAGGCTATCGGAAAGTTCAGTACTATTAGATAAAGGAATTGGACTATACAACTTATTTTGGGCAAAAGCTGCACTTGTACTTACACCTATTGCCAGCAATGTGGCAGGAATAATCATGAGTTGTTTTAAACCCGCCGCAAAAACTTTATTCATACATTTCAAGCAATTTTTTCCACAAAAATAGAGTAATTCGGTCGATTTAGGCGCTTATATGTTCAATTTAGCTCATTAATTCTGGATTTATCCGTCTTTAACGGCAGTGGCTACTGCTACTAATCCTAAGACCACTATTCCATACTGACGAAGTGTTTGCACAGCAGACCTGGCAGTAGCACCAGTAGTATAAATGTCGTCCACTAACAGCACAGGAACATTTGGGGGGCGATCGCAAAATTCTTGTCCGACAGCAAAAGCTTGAGCCAAGTTTTTTTCTCGCTTAGATACCGATAAACCAAATTGCGCTTCAGTTTCTCGGACTCTGGCTAAACCGTTTAGTTTCAATTTTAATCCAGTTATTTCGCAGAAGCTTTGTGCTATTAGTGCAGCTTGGTTGTATTTACGTTGCTTTTGCTTGCTAGGGTGCAGTGGAATGGGAACCACCACAGGCTGGCTATCTCGCTTAGGTGAATTTAACAACCATGCTTCTCCTAACCATTGACCCAAAGGGCGGGCTATTTGGGGTTGATTTTCGTATTTCATCACAGCGATGGCTCGTTTCACTGGGCCACCATACTCCCCCCAGCCAAATACTGGTATCGGCTCTTTCCATAGAGACATTGGGTCTTTACGTTGACATTTTTGCAATTGCCTAGTGCAGTTGTGACAAAATTCTTGGGAAGTTGCGCGTTGACATAGTGGACAATGGGATTGGAGAAAAAGATTAAGTAAGCCTGTGAGATTTTTAATCCAAGTGTGCATTTAGAATTGTCCTTTGGCATTAGTCACTTGTCCTTTGTCACTTGTCCTTTGTTCTTAGCTAATGACCAATGACCAATGACCAATGACTAATAACCAAGGACTAATGACTTAAAATACACGCGATCGCAGCGTGTTGTTTCTACTCCCGTTGATGGAGTGTAGCCGTTGCTTTCATACAGCTTGACTGCTTCCACCAAAACACTGGCGGTTTCAATCCAAATTTGCCCAAAACCACGCTCTGCGATCGCCGCTTCTAGCTGTTGTAACAAATATTTCCCTAATCCCAAACCCCTAATGCTGGGCAAAAGATACATTTTGCGGATTTCTACAGCTTTTTCACCTCGGTGTATGGGGTAGTATGCCCCAGTTCCTACTAACTGGCTTTGGTGTTCAATTACCCAAAACTCCCCCCCAGTAGCTAAATAATATTCTTCTACTCGCAATACATCTCGGTCAGCGCCGTTGGGTTCCCAACCCAGACCGTATTCTGATAATACATAACTAATGACTTCGGCGGCTCTGGTGCGATCGCTTGCGACCCAATCACGAATTATAAAATCTTGATAATAGTTTTTCATTACCATTTGCTGGTCAAGTTTACACAGAAAATTTTCTGGTTCTATATCCCAATTTACCCAGCAAATAGCAATTCTTGCATGGTCATTTTCAGGCGGTACTCTCAAGATGTCAATAAAGAGACAAGGGGAGAGGAATTATCTTCCCTCCCTGTCTCTTTAGCAAGGAGAATCCAGCGCTATAGTAGCAATGCTTGCGGCGGGCTACGCCTACCTGACATTGATCTTAGTCTCTATAACCTCTATAACTTGTCCAAAGGCCCCAGATAGCTAACCTCAAAGTTATAACTATGTGGTTTAGCAGCAAAGCTATTCCTAAAGCTATGGTGCATCAGTCAGCCATAAAAACCTTAACCTGCGTAGGTTAGGTTAAGGAACGAAACCCAACATCAAGCGTTATTTGTAGATTTCACTTCCCTACGGGACGCTACGTGAACGTTCAACCCAACCTAAGAGTATTGGTTTATAAATAGAGTCCTAAAAAAAGCCAGCATCTATATAGACAGTGAACCTGAATAGTCGAAGCTAGCATGATTAGAACTGTAATTAAATATTATTCTAACTTTAACGATCAAGAAATTTGAAAGGTTAGAAATACCTAAAACTTGTAGGGGACGGATTGAGAATATGTCCCCTAGTTACAGTGCAATACGTTTACTGTTAGAACTAAATTTGTAGTTTAGATATGGGATAGTTTTTGACAGCTAATTTTTAACTGACAATTCCTAGATTGCTATAAATTTCGATGAGATTGCCATCAGGATCGCGAAAATGAGCGGTGCGAATTCCCCAGTCTGGGCGATCTTGCGGTTCCGTCACAACGATCGAATTCTGATTTTTTACTTGGTTATAAACCTCATCCACGTTATCGACTGCGAAAACCAAGACTATTTTATCTCGATTGACAATGTATGAAGGCTGTTCAATTCTTGGAACTACTTCAGCCATTAATTCTTTTTTGAACAAACCCAACTTGAGATATCCGGTATTCAACTCAGCATATCCGCTCTCTTCATCGCCCCAATCGACATCAAATTTCAGCAGATCCCGGTAGAACAGAAAAGAATCTTTGTAGTTGGAGACAAGTAGTCTCAGGTGTGTTAGCTGAAGCTTCATATCTGTTGCCTTAGTCTACTAACTGTGAATTCTAGGTTCTGGGTGCAAAGTCGCCAGCAACTCGCTTTCGACAATTGCTAATTCATCAAGCCGTTGCATGACAATTTCTCTGTCGAAATAAGTAGCAGCTAAAACCCAATATATACCGTAGTGACGCGCTTCGGATGCCATTAGACCACGATAAAATTTTGCTAACTCTGGCTCTGGACAGTGAGCAGCTAATAGTCCCAGACGTTCGTGAGAACGAGCTTCAATTAAACCAGTGACTAGTAAGGAATCCAGAAATCGTTCAGGTTCTTTGGGGCGGACTTGAGCCTTTAAACCTACGCCATAGGGAGGCGGTGGTAAGGGAGCTAAGGGAATATTCCGGCGTTCTAACCATTGGTTAACTAGCTCAAAGTGTTCTAGTTCTTCGCGGGCGATCGCAGTTAGTTCCCGCACCATTTTAGTATTGGAAGGGTAACGAAACATCATATTCAAAGCCACACCTGCTGCTTTGCGTTCACAGTGAGAGTGGTCGAGTAAAATTATGTCTAAGTTAGCGATCGCTTGTTCAACCCAAGCAGAGCTAGTGGGCTGTTTTAGGACGTTGATAGTCGGTAACTGAGTAAGCACAGAGTCAATCAATTTTGGATTTTGGATTTTTCCATAGTTTAAACTAGTAGACCACCAAAGAAACTTTGCGGGGTTTATCGTCAGAAAATCAAGTTCTTTTCTCCCCCTGCCCCCTGCTTTTTCATTCCTGTTGCCGCCGTTCCTCCATATCTTGACTAGAAATCATACTATGGACTCTCTCTACATCTGCCATCATTAAAACTGCTCCCTGTATATCCATGCCAAGTAACGGGGTGATTGCCAGGTAACATTTTATTTGCCTACCTCGACGATTGGTAGCCTCAAGGATCATTTCTTGAAATTGTTTTTTACCAGATAGACAATCGCGGAGTGGCGATCGCAACTGCTCGACGGGTAAACCAATATCTAAGCTGAAGATAGACTTTCCTAGAACTTCATCAGTTCGCAGTCCCCATAAATCCTCTACCATGTAATTCCAAATTGAGATGTTAAAGCTGCCGTCAATTACCACTATTCCAGTTTGGAGACTTCTGAGAATAGATATCAAAAAAATATTTGTGTGATTAAGTTCTGTGGTGCGTTCGCTCAGTTCGTTATTAATTGTCTGTAATTCTTCATTAGTAGATTGGAGTTCTTCATTCATTGTCTCCAATTCTTCATTGGTGGATTGGAGTTCTTCGTTGGTAGTTTCTAATTCTTCATTGGTAGATTGGAGTTCTTCGTTAGTAGTTTCTAATTCTTCATTGGTAGATTGGAGTTCTTCGTTAGTAGTTTCTAATTCTTGTTGGGAGCGTTGCAGAGCATCTTGGAGTTTAATATAACGAGTGACATCAAGAAAGGAGATGCTAACACCTAAAAAACTGGTGGTGTCTGTTTCTTGTAAAGGCGTAATTCGCACATCTAGATATTGGGTTTCTTTGTTAGACAAATAGCGCTCTACATTTGTCAGGTTGACAGGGCGGCGTTCAGTATAAGCCCGTTCAATTAGCGATCGCAATTCAATCGGTCGATAGGAAAGTTCTAGATCCTGGAAAGGACGAGCTAAATCTTTGGGGGAAAGGGCAAACAAAGTCCGTGCCTGCTCATTCACCATTACTAGATAGCCATTGATATCAATGACTACTTGCGCGATTGGTGATGTGTCGAAACCCATGTCTCGCAGCCGCAAATGTAGAGACACACGGCTGCTAGATTCGTCATCTACTGAATTTGCCATAACTAGGAGGCGATCGCGTATATTAACCGACGATACCTTACTAAATATCCGGTTTTTTAAGTCTATTGGGGTAAAGAGACTAGAATGCATCAATAGCATCTCTGCTTTCCCCAAAAATAGATAACCAGTATCATTAAGTGCAAAATGAAACCGCGCCAGAATTCGCCCTTGAGTCTCAGAATTAAAGTACATTAATGTATTGCGACTAACCAGCAAATCTAAGCGCGAAATGGGCGCATCTTGAAGCAGATCGTGACGGCCAAAAATCACTGAGCGTCGCAAGTCTTGACGGAAGACATAGCGATTACCGACAATCTCAAAGTATTTCTGCCGCAGTTTATCTGGTACCGCCTGGACATCTTTTGCTGAATACGTAGCTTGACGAGCTTGGTTGAGAGCCTCTTCATCTACATCTGTGGCATAGATTTTCACCCGTTGGCGAAATTCCTCTGCTCCCAATATTTCAGCCATCAACATTGCTAAGGTGTAAGCTTCTTCCCCAGAAGCACAGCCAGCACTCCAGATGCGGATTTGGTCAGAAGTATTTTTATTCCTAATCAGATTAGGCAGTATTTCTTCTGCTAGGTATTCCCAAGCTGATGAATCTCGAAAAAAAGCGGTGACGTTAATTAAGATAGTGTTAAAAAGATAATTGAATTCTTCTGGATAAACTTCTAGGTAGTCTAAATACTCTTCAAAGTTTTCTATGTTCAATGACTGCATCCGCTTGCGGACTCGGCGCATCAAAGTCGAGCGTTTATAGCCTGTAAAATCAAATCCCCGGCTTTGTCTGAGATAAATCAGTAGATTTTCAAATTTGGGATCTCTGTCTGCGGAAGTCATAAGGTATGGCGTAGGGGATAGGGGGCATAAGAGTAAAGTTTTTATACTTGTCTACGAGTATCAAAGGCTCATTAAAGGAGTTCTAAGCTTTATTAATGAGTATGAAAGGCTTAAGTAAGTTGGAACAATAAAATCAAACTATGTAAAGAAAAATCAACTAGGCTAAAACCCTTATACTTGTAGTAAGATTGCCTATTGCCTTATCCTAACGACAATTATTTACGCGAACTTACTTATTAAAGGAGTTCTAAGCTTCATTAATGAGTATCAAAGACTCATTTTTATTCCAAAATATATTTCCTCTGCCCCCTAATTCTTAGCTTAGTTACATTCTCCCATGACTAAAGTCACCAGAGCCTTGGAGATTTCATCTAGGGGGAGAATAAAATCTACGTTGCCAGTTTGAATCGCAGCTGAGGGCATCCCTGAAAATTCGGCGGTTTTCACATCTTGGACAATGACAGTACCACCCATTTTTTTGATTGCTTCTACTCCCATCGCGCCGTCGCTACCTGTTCCAGTTAACACGATGGCGATCGCTCTTTCTTTGTAAGTGGCTGCAACCGATTCAAATAATAAGTCAGCCGAAGGACGTAAAAAATGTACTAATTTGGACTGTGATAAGGAAAGTGTGCCGTCATCGTTAACCAACAAGTGACGATTAGGTGGAGCAATGTAAGCCGTTCCTGGGGTGAGGTGATCTCCTTCCTTTGCTTGCTTGACGGTAATATCCGTGCGCCGACTGAGAATTTCTGCCATGAATGACGGATGTTCAGGAGAAATATGTTGCACAATAACGATCGCGGCTGGGAATTGTGCGGGTAGAGTTGATAGCACTTTAATTTGAGCAGTCAGACCACCGGCTGAGGCTGCGATCGCCACAATATCAAAGGCAGCATTAGTAAAGTGGGGTGGATTATTCTTGGCATCTTCTGCCATCTGAATCATGATTTTTCGGCTGTAAGTACCAACCAAACTTATTATTTACAGGGAGCATTAATAAATTTACGACTGCTCATCTTTTTTATATAAATTGTACAGTATATTTAAACTAATTTATTTTTTTTGCCTTTGTCTGTTAAGCTTGTTTGTTCATCTTCTTGCTCTAAAATGCGTTTTGCCTCCAAAAGTTGCTGCCTATGTTCGTCACTAACTATGGGGTATTGCAGATTGAGTTCTTCTAGTTTTGTGCAGATAATATTGGCGACTACCAGACGTGTAAACCATTTGCGATCGGCAGGAATAATATACCAAGGGGCCGATTTTGTACTAGTGTTATTAAAAACCTCTTCATAAGCATTCATATAATCATCCCAAAAAGCTCTTTCTTTGACATCGGTATCTGAAAACTTCCAATTTTTTTCAGGATTTTCAATCCGTTCTAAAAAACGTTTTTTCTGCTCTGATTTAGAAACATTAAGAAAGAACTTTAGAACGATCACACCATTGTCTACTAAATATTTTTCAAAATTATTAATTTCTTCAAAGCGTTGCTTCCATATCTTATTTCCATTAGGAAAATGAGGAAGTTGTTGCTTTCTTAACATTTCTGGATGGACACGAACTACTAGCGCTTCTTCATAATATGAGCGGTTGAATATGCCAATTCGACCCCTTTCTGGCAAAGCCTTCATTGTTCGCCACAGGTAGTCATGGTCTAATTCTTCTGCACTGGGGCCTTTAAAACTAAACACCTGAAATCCTTGCGGATTCACACCAGAGGTCACGTGTTTAATTGTGCTATCTTTACCAGCAGCATCCATTGCCTGAAAAATAATCAGCAAGGCGTAGGTGTTCTGAGCATAGAGAATATTTTGGTAATTTGCTAATCGCTCAATATCTGCCTGTAATTTAATTGCAGCATCAGCTTTTTCATTAAAATCAGTTTTATAACCTGGGTCATAGTTTTTTTTCAGAGAAATCTTTGAACCTGGTGGAACAATGAAAGCATCGTAATTCATAATATAAAAGTTCCTAGCTGCTTATATCCAAGCACATTCTTAATTAGAAATTACTGAACATTATGATTTATTTATTAAAAAGTTTTGAATCAAAATTCATAACTTTTAACAAATTTTAATAGCTTAACTTTCCCTCTTTGTCATTAGCAAGTTTTGTGATTTTTTTTAATCCCTTGTATAAAACTTAATATCGATTGTTAGGACAGTCCCAATCGCTGTTCAAGGGCTTGAGTCAACAGCGATGTGAAGGTACTTATATAATTGACGTACCCGTAGACCCACGTCAAAAGTGGTTAGCGAGAGTTGCAATGCTTGTGTTCGTTGTGGACGAGTTGAGATTCAACGCCCCGATAAATTAAGCATTTTTGGCTATCCTCCCAGCGATGTCTACGACGGGCTACGCCTACGCACTCTTACACTCTTCCCTAGCAGTCAAAACTTTGGCATAATCAGACATGGCCGTACCTAAACTGATATAAATTTTGCAAAGCTAATTAAAAGGTTTACGGCAACTGGATATTTTAATAGAATAATCTCATCAAAAGATTCGCAGAAATATAAATGGACTGGATTACACTACTGCGATCGCTACAGTTTGATTTTATTAAAAGGTTAACATCTGGTTGTCTGCTTCATTGTGAAACCGAAGGTCAATATAGTGAATTAACTATAATCTCTGGAGACAGATTAAAGGCACTACGGGAATTTTGCTGGTTGATGGCTGAGAAATATAAGCGTGTTTCGCCAGTCCGTGACGTGTTTATTAGCTATCTTAAAGGGAAGTTGGGTGAAGAAGTTGTCAAGGAACGTTTAGCAGATTTTATTACCGAAGTCGATTATGAAAAGCGATTCGGCGGCGATGGCAATATAGATTTTACCTTGACTTCTGACCCCTCTATTGGTATTAAGGTTAAATCTCGTCACGGTAGTATTGATAGAGTTAGATGGTCAATCAGTTCTGAAGAAGTTGAAAAAAATGCAGTTGTAGTTTGCATTTTGATTCAAGAAGATGTAAGTGAAGCACAATCTCAGTATCATCTTTTTTTGGCTGGTTTTCTCCCAACCCGGATGATTAAGTTAAAGACTGGTAAAATTTCTTTTGGGATAGACCAGTTGTTGTATGGCGGAGGTTTATGGTGCTATCTAGAACAGTTACAATCTTCTCTAAATAATTCTTCTAGACAACAACCATCAATTTACAAATATCTTCCGAAGCAAGAAATTTTATCTCAGCCAACCAATAATCAGTTACTCAAATCTTTTTTTCAACCTGAATATAATAATAATGAAGATTTAAATACACTTTATGCAAAATTGGGAGATGAATATTTTGAAAAAGGAGAATATACAAATGCGATCGTTAACTATAGTAAGGCGTTAAAAGTTACATCTAGCGATATTGATTTATATTATAAACGAGGTTTGACTCACTATCAAATAGGTGATTATGAAGCTGCGATCGCAGATTATTCTCAGGCAATCCAGATGAATATTCAGGATGCTAAATCTTACAACAAACGAGGTTTAGCTCTGTCTCAACTCGGCCGATTAGAAGAAGCAATCAATGATTACACTCAGGCTATTAGAATTAATCCTAATGTTGCCGTAGCTTATAAAAACCGGGCTGAAGCTCGTTCTCATATAGGAGATAATCAAGGAGCAATTGAGGATTATACCCAGGCAATTAAAATTAATCCCCATTATGCTGATGCTTATAAAAACCGTGGTATTGCTCGTTATTTATTAGGTTTTCAGCCGGGATTTCCTCAAGCAATCAAGATTAATCCAAAAGATGCCATAGCTTATAAAAAGCGTGGTAATGCTCGTTCTGATTTAGGAGATTTTGAAGGAGCAATTGAAGATTATACTCAGGCAATACAGATTAATCCTAATTATGCCGATGCCTATTATAACCGTGGTAATGCTCATTCTGACTTAGGAGATTTTGAGAGAGCGATTGAAGATTATACTCAAGCAATACAAATTAATTATAATTATGCCGATGCTTATTACAATCGTGGCAATATTCGTTTAGAAATAGCAGATAAACAGGGAGCAATTGAAGATTTTCAGAAAGCAGCAGACATCTATCGTAAAGAAGGTAAGTTAGAAGCACTCAAAGATACACGAGAAAGAATATTAGATTTAGAAATAGAAGAATCATTAGATATTTTAAAATTCTAGCAAGTTTCTGAATTCGGATAAATAGCAATTTTCAGCTATGTTTCAGATACCCATACTTTCAGAGGATGTTTTAAAAGTCCCCTCGTCAGTAGATAATCTGGCACAATAAAATCAAACTATGTAAAGAAAAATCAACTAGTACAAGCTTGTAATAAATAAACCTAGCAGGGGTTATATAACAAAACCGCCTGCCAGGAAGGTATAGTATATTCTGGCCATGTTTGATTAGGTTAGCGCTTATTTATAAAAAATAAATGCGTATCCCTAGATACAATAACTAAATACTTTGGAAAAGACAGTTAAGAAAAGTGACTAAATAGGTTAATTTCCAATTAAAACCAACAATTTTTCAAATGGGTAGATGACGGAGTGAAGGACAAGGAGACAAGGGAAAATTATTGAATGTATTCTTCCTTATCTTTTCCTAATGCCAATACAACTCTTGGAGAGGCTGCGCCCTAAGCGTAGCTATGCCGCAGGCTTTACGGCTTCGCCCTTCGGCTACGCTCAGGACAGGCTCAGTAGAAGTGCTTCGTGCCCAATCCCCAATACCCCATAATATAAGAAAGCGCTTCACACTTCTTAAATAATCAGCTTTATTAGAACAATGGCGAGAGACTTGCGGGGATTCATTAAAATTCTGGAAGAAAAGGGACAATTACGGCGTATTTCAGCTTTAGTTGACCCAGAATTGGAAATTGCTGAGATTTCCAACCGAATGCTGCAAAAAGGTGGCCCAGGGTTGTTGTTTGAAAACGTCAAAGGCGCTTCCTTTCCGGTGGCGGTGAATTTGATGGGAACTGTGGAAAGGATTTGCTGGGCGATGAATATGCAGCATCCAGAGGAGTTGGAAACCCTGGGGAAAAAATTAAGTATGTTGCAACAGCCAAAACCACCGAAGAAGATTTCCCAGGCGATAGATTTTGGGAAAGTATTGTTTGATGTGGTGAAGGCGAAACCAGGACGAGACTTCTTTCCCGCTTGTCAGCAAGTTGTGCTTCAAGGTAATGATTTAGATTTAAATAAGTTGCCTTTGATACGTCCTTATGTTGGTGATGCTGGCAAGATTATCACGCTGGGACTAGTAATTACCAAAGATTGTGAGACGGGTACACCAAACGTAGGTGTGTATCGCTTGCAACTACAATCTAAAAATACGATGACGGTTCACTGGTTATCGGTGCGGGGTGGGGCGAGGCATTTGCGAAAAGCAGCCGAACGTGGGAAGAAATTAGAAGTAGCGATCGCACTTGGTGTAGATCCTCTAATTATTATGGCAGCTGCCACACCCATCCCTGTGGATTTATCAGAATGGCTGTTTGCTGGACTATATGGCGGTTCTGGTGTGCAGTTGGCAAAGTGTAAAACTGTAGATTTGGAAGTTCCCGCCGATTCAGAATTTGTCTTGGAAGGAACGATTACACCAGGAGAAGTGTTACCAGATGGGCCTTTTGGCGACCACATGGGTTATTACGGCGGCGTTGAGGATTCGCCATTGATTCGCTTTGAGTGTATGACGCACCGGAAAAATCCGATTTACTTAACAACATTTAGCGGTCGTCCACCTAAAGAAGAAGCGATGATGGCGATCGCACTAAATCGCATTTATACGCCCATACTGCGCCAACAAGTATCTGAAATTGTCGATTTCTTCCTCCCAATGGAAGCTTTGAGTTACAAAGCAGCGATTATTTCCATTGATAAAGCATATCCCGGACAAGCACGACGGGCGGCTTTAGCGTTTTGGAGTGCTTTACCACAATTTACTTACACCAAATTTGTAATTGTTGTGGATAAAGACATAAATATTCGCGACCCGCGTCAAGTGGTGTGGGCGATTAGTTCCAAAGTTGACCCAGTGCGAGATGTGTTTATTTTGCCAAATACACCTTTTGATACCTTAGATTTTGCCAGTGAAAAAATTGGCTTAGGTGGACGGATGGGAATTGATGCAACTACAAAGATTCCGCCGGAAACAGACCATGAATGGGGTTCGCCTTTGGAATCTGACCCAAATGTGGCGGCGATGGTTGAGAGACGATGGGCGGAATATGGTTTAGCAGAGTTGCAGTTAGGAGAAGTAGACCCAAATTTATTTGGTTACGATATGAAGTAACCCAATACAGTTTAGATAGAGGAACAAAACCCTAATGTAGAGACGCGATTTATCGCGTCTTGAAAGACCCATTATCTACACCAATAACCTATAAATCATGCAGTAAGAGGAGAAAAATGCTGTACTTTGATATCTGCTGTAATCAAATATCAAAATGAAAAAGCTGGAGAACATAGCCTGATATAAATATCTCTTTGATCGTCAGCAAAAGACCTTCTCCCATGAAGTATTCTTGTATTATCAATCATTAAAATATCGCCTTTTTGCCACGAAATTTCCGTGGTTATTTTTTCAGCAATTTCATTAAGTTCAGAGACAACCTCTTCAGGAATTTCTGAATCATCCTCAAAATTAAGAATCTTTGGGTTTAACTGCTTTGTAGGCAATAGACTATTAATAAATACCTGATATTTTCCACATCTGCTAGGGATAATAGCTGGAGAAATGTATTCAAGCAGAATCGATTGATCCTCATTGACTGTCAAATGCGTATTATTTTTACGACACATTTCTTCTAGCTGGTTCAAATCATCTGTTTGGTATTTTTTCTGCCAGTCCTCTTGAGATATCCGAACATTAAATTTTAACTTCTTTTTGCTGAATAACTCTTTGGTTGAACTACTAATTTCATTAAAAAACTGTCTACCATCACATACCGTAGTTTCACCATCTTCTAATGGTGGATTAGCGCAGAAAAACCACAGCATAAGTGGGATATTCTGCTGATAATACATTTCTCCGTGTAACTTAATCTCAGATTTAAAATCATTGACACTTAAAAGAGTCTCATCTCCATTAATTACCCTTCTACTGAATGCACCACCAGCGTAATTTATAAAATCGATACTCAATATACTGGTAAATTCTTTAAAAATATCAACATCAACATCAAATCCTCTAAAAAGTAAGATTCCATTAGCCTTAAATAAGCTAATAATTTCTTCTTTGTCTAATTCTAAAATACTCACATTATCGGGATTATTAATTTCTTGGACTATGCTATTTGATATGAAATGTATCTTTTTAGCCATATTACTTAATGAATCTTTGCCGAAATTTGAACTTACTGTAGGCGTTAACTACACCATTGACATCACTCAATGATGTCGTTGTGTTGCATTTGTCAGCGTAGGCGTAGCCCGTCATAGACATCGCAGGACTAAATTTTGTAAAATTAAAAGTGTTATTACAGTACTAAAATCATTTTTAGATAAGTATTTTATAAACTTATCTTTAATTTGCTTGGGCAGATTATGAGATAGAAATCAAACTCAAATATTAGGTAATGAAGCAAATAAATTGAGCAAATTATGACAAAAAAACTGAAAAAGGCACCATCAAAGTTAGTAACAGGATTCGTATTTAGTTGTATTAGTGTAATGCTAAATACAGGTATAGCTCATCAAATAGCTTTAGCGAAATCGACTAATCCCCAAAAGTGCGATATTCTTGCCTACGTGACCGATACAGATCCACAAGGTTTAAATGTGCGGAGTGGTGCAAGCACAAATAACACAATTTTAGGACAAATACCTATCAACGAAACAGTTCAAGTTATTGGTGCTACTGGAGATTGGGTACAGATTACTAATGCTAGTAATGGTTTTCAAGGAACTGGATGGGTATTTGTGCCAAAGTTAGGTTTAACAACGCAGGGCTACGGTACTAATGGCGTAGATTTATATGCTAGTGATAGTCAAGAAAGCCAAAAAGTGAGAACAATTCCTGCAAATACGGCTGTCAAATTGTTAGGCTGTCAAGGAGATTGGGCGCAGGTTGAATATCAAGGTGTTAAAGGTTGGTTGACAAAGGAAGATCAATGTGGTGCTGCGCTTACGAGTTGTTCTTAGAACCTCACCTCTACTTTTCTTGCTGTCAGCAAGCTATCGATTACCGGAATATTTGTTAATCAAAATATAACTTAATTGAAAGAAGGGCTAATTTCCCTGACTGACTTGATGTAATACTAACTTAACTCAGATGCGATCGCTTCCACCTCAATTAAAACAGGCGATCGCAATTAGGTATTGTTATACCTGGTGGACAGTACTAACTCGCCACAGTGAGCGCAATTAGCGCGTAGTTGTGTCCCGCAAAGATAACACTACTTAGCTTTAACGGTATAATAAATTGTTATGCTCTGCGGCATCTCCTTCACCATACCTCTTATGCCAGATCAACCTGCACCAGAAATCGAACTGCTCCGTGCGGCTTACGCGGCCTTCAACGCACGAGACATTGACGCTGCCCTTGCCCTCATGACTCCTGACGTGGCTTGGCCGAAAGCGTTCAAAGGCGGTTTTATGCGTGGGACTGAAGAAGTTCGCGCTTACTGGACGGAGCAATGGAGCGAGATCAATCCGCACGTCGAGCCGGTTTCTTTTTACTCGGAGGAGGGCGGGCGCATTTTGGTCGATGTGCATCAGGTCGTGCGTGACTTGGCTGGAGCGGTTCTTGCCGATGAGCGCGTGGGCCATCGATTCACCCTTGAGCATGGCTTGATTCAAGTCATGGAAGTCACGCTAGGGAGCAATGCGGTTTTGTCAGATCCAGTAAAAAACAAGCGATCGCAAAAATAAAATCTAAGTAAGAAGTAACTTTATTTACTAAATATGTGCTGGTAGCC
>NZ_JACJSH010000041.1:0-69544 GCF_014698055.1 Nostoc sp. FACHB-133 | reverse complement strand
CAGAGAAGGGAAAATATAGTACACAGCGTATAAGATTTAACTCCAATTCTTCTGCTTAATTTTTTGTTACATACTTATAAATTTTTCCCACGGCTTACTTATGCGTGCAGTACTGATGGCAGGGGGTTCAGGAACGCGGCTTCGCCCGTTAACTTGCGATCTGCCCAAACCGATGGTGCCAATCCTAAATCGACCAATTGCCGAACATATTATCAATCTTCTGAAAAGACATCAAATTACAGAAGTTATTGCGACATTGCATTATTTACCTGATGTCTTGCGAGACTATTTTCAAGATGGCAGCGATTTTGGTGTTCAGATGACTTATGCCGTCGAAGAAGACCAGCCTTTGGGTACAGCAGGCTGTGTGAAAAACATTGCCGAACTTTTGGATGAAACTTTTTTAGTCATTAGCGGCGATAGCATAACAGATTTTGACCTCACGGCTGCGATCGCATTTCACAAACAAAATAAGTCAAAAGCTACTTTGATTTTGACCAGAGTTCCCAACCCAATTGAATTTGGAGTGGTGATTACCGATCAGGAAGGACGAATTAGCCGATTTTTAGAAAAACCCTCTAGTAGTGAAATTTTTTCCGATACCGTCAACACTGGTACTTACATTCTCGAACCAGAAATTTTAGAATATCTACCAGCAAACGTTGAATGTGACTTTTCCAAAGACTTATTCCCCTTATTGCTAGCCAAAGATGAGCCAATGTATGGTTACATCGCTCAAGGTTACTGGTGCGATGTTGGTCACTTAGATGCCTATCGCGAAGCTCAGTATGACGCATTAGATCGGAAGGTAAATCTCGATTGCGCCTACAAAGAAGTTTCTCATGAGTTATGGGTAGGTCAAAATACTTACATCGACCAAACGGCTGTGATTGAAACCCCGGCAGTGATTGGTGACAATTGCCGTATCGGTGCAAGAGTGCAGATTGAAGCCGGAACCGTAATTGGCGATAACGTTACTATTGGCGCTGATGCCAATCTCAAACGTCCGATAGTGTGGAATGGGGCTTTTATTGGCGATGAAGCACATCTTTCTGCCTGTGTGATTTCCCGTGGCGCTCGTGTAGACCGCCGTGCCCATGTATTAGAAGCTGCTGTTGTGGGTTCGCTCTCCACGGTGGGAGAAGAAGCCCAAATTAGCCCTGGTGTGCGTGTTTGGCCCAGTAAGAAGATTGAGTCAGGGGCAGTTTTAAACATTAACTTGATTTGGGGCAACACCGCCCAACGAAATTTATTTGGGCAACGTGGTGTGCAAGGATTAGCGAATATTGACATCACCCCAGAATTCGCCGTGAAATTGGGATCTGCTTACGGTTCTACCTTGAAACCTGGTTCTAAGGTAACGGTTTCCCGTGACCAGCGTAATGTCTCTCGGATGGTGACGCGATCGCTCATTGCTGGTTTAATGTCAGTAGGTATTGATATTCAAAACCTCGATGCTACTGCTATCCCCATCGCCCGCACGGTTATACCCACAATGTCGGTAGTTGGTGGGATTCATGTGCGAGTCCACCCCGATCGCCCTGACTACATTCTGATTGAATTCATGGATGCTAAGGGCATTAATATCTCCAAAGCCCTGGAAAAGAAAATCGAAGGGGCTTACTTTAAGGAAGATATGCGGCGGGCGCTAATTCATGAAATTGGTGATGTATCTTACCCCAGCCAAGTCATGGAGCGCTACTGCACTGCTTTTGAGAAACTTTTGCATGTTCATACACTCCGCAACAGTCGTGCAAAAGTGGTGATTGACTATGTTTATGCGGTATCAGGGGCAGTTTTACCCCAAATGTTGGATAAATTTGGTGCTGATGCAGTGGTACTGAATGCCAGTGTCAATAAATCGGCGATGTCAATCACCGATCGCGAAGGACTGCTAACTCAGTTAGGTCATGTAGTGGAAGCATTGAAAGCTAACTTTGGTGTGCAAGTCTCCGCTAATGGAGAACAACTAATTTTAGTTGATGAATCAGGCTACCCAATCCGTGGGGAAACTTTAACAGCACTGATGGTAGACATGATTCTGACGGCTAACCCCAGAGGAACGGTAGTAGTGCCGGTTCATGCTTCTAGTGCTATTGAACAAGTCGCCCGTCGTCATGATGGCAGGGTAATTCGCACCAAAGCCAACCCCACAGCTTTAATGGAAGCTTGTCAAAAAAATCCAAATGTGGTGTTGGGAGGTAGTGGAGAGACTGGTTTTATTTTCCCGCAACTGCATCCGGGATTTGATTCTATGTTCTGCATTGCGAAGATCATTGAGATGTTGACTATACAGGAGCGATCGCTGGCTGCTGCGCGGTCAGAATTGCCTCGTGTAATTCACAAAACTTATACAGTCCGTTGTCCGTGGACAGCCAAGGGTGCTTTGATGCGTTACTTGGTGGAAACTCACCCAGCCCAAAACCTAGAACTAATTGATGGAGTGAAAATTTGTCAACCTTATGATGATAGTTGGTTGTTAGTTTTACCAGATGCTAGCGAACCACTGGTGCATCTGTATGCAAATAGCAACGATCGCGAATGGGTAGATGAGACTGTCAGAAACTACCGTACCCGTGTTCAGAGTTTTGTGGAAAGACAACAAGAATATCAACCAGCAGAAGTGTAATTCGTAATTCGTAATTCGTAGTTCGTAATTAAATAATTCAATTACGAACTACGAATTATGTTGAGGGGGTTCTAAATCATTGAGAACATTCTGGTAAATTTTTCTCAGCAAAATTGCAATCAAAATAAATTAAAGCTTCTCTACTAGAGGGGAATGCTCTAGTTGTGGAGAATGGATCACTTTCTGGACTTGCTTCATATTGCCAAACTTTCAAATAGTAATGACTATTATCATCAGTAGACCATAATTCATAACGGTAATTACCTCCTGAACCCTGACTAGTTAAATAGTCAGCTAGTGCTTTATTCGATGCAGACAACAAGCTCAATACCGTTAAAACAGGAATTACAGATACTTTTAGTATTTGGATTAATTTCATTAATGCACACAAAATTTACTCTTTCTAGCTTCTTTTATTATGTAGCTTTTGAAACCAGTAATTCTCTGGAATATTGTGTGAGGATATCATATGGCATTTACAAAAAGTTGGTTTGTAGCCTACTCCTCAATACAGTGTAGATAAGACCAAAACACTTGTAGAGACGGCGATTTATCGCGTCTCGAAAACTTGAAAACCCCAAATTTTTGCCAGCAGCCATTAACCCAAGCGTATTGGCCTACTCCTGATTGAGTTGGAATGAAGCGCCGCCCACTTTTCCGGTTTATTCCCTGAAATCCTTTACAAAACTTAACTCAAAATAAATGATAAAAGATATCAATAAATCTGGTACTATATCTCCAAGCTTATTGAGATAGATATTCATTAAGCTAAAAATATATTTCAGCAAGCAAGGTAAATAAGTATCCTTGCGTAAATTATTGCGTTCCAAATTCATATACCAGGTGGCAATATGTCGAAAAAAATTGGTCTGTGTAGAAATTAGGGTAGCACAGCTAGCTGTGAGCCTCTACTGATAATTTAGAAATTATAGGTAATTTATGTCTGATTCATTTGATGTTTTGTGGTTAAATGCCAGTCCTATTTTGAAGCGTTTTGATAAACCGTTACTTGATTACTTATCTGGGTATATGAGAATTGCCCAGTGGGAATACCAACAAACCAAAGATGAAGCGAGTTCTATAGATCAAGCTGTGGAGTTGCTGTATAATTTTTTAGAATGGCGTGATCGCCCCGTGCATTTAGCGGGACATGGGATGAGTGGTGCGATCGCTTTAACCTTTGCTCGGCGATTTCCCCAAAAAGTGCGATCGCTAACTCTCCTGGCTGTAGCAGCTCAACCCGCAAACAATTGGCAAGCTCACTATTACTTTCAACGACAACTTTTTAGTATCAGCCGTGAGCTAGTTTTAGCAAGCACCGTTCGTAGTCTTTTTGGAAATCAACCAACTCATACCACTAAGAAGTTAGTAGCTGCCTTAGATAAAGATTTAGAACAATCTCCCTCACAACACTCTTTGTTTAAGTTGGTTTATTTACCCAAGGGTGGAGTTTCTATGCCAATGATGGTATGTGGTAGCAAGAGCGATCCGGTAGTCAACCCAACTGTATTGCATGACTGGTTTAATTGGTTGAAGCCAGAAGATAAACTCTGGGAATGTCCACAAGGGTATCATTTTTTTCACTACTTCTATCCTCAACAGGTTGGCGAAGAGATTTTGAGTTTTTGGAAACACCACCCTTCGCATTTGCTAGAAGCATCTGCACTATCTTTTAGCACTTCTACAAATTAAGTTAAGACTAGAGAGATTCTATGTGAGGCTGCGCTTGATTCACCTAGGGGCAATTCATCAATTGCCCTTACAGCCTGTAGTTTTACATAACTCTTATCAGCGCATTTTGAAACAGAAATGGTATTAGATCCACTCTACACAAACTTAAAATCCATTAGCTTGCACCCCGATTTTTGGAATTAGCAACTTGGGTTTGGTAGTGCCGCCATTTTTCCTGTTGACGCGATCTTTTCTCCTCGGTGAGGCTATCAAAACAATAGGCACAGGAGATACCCTGCTCATATTTGGGAGATATTTTATCTTCTTCAGAAATTGGATACCCACAACAGAAGCACAACTCATAACTTCCTTCCTCCAACCCATGACTGACAGCTACTCGCTCGTCAAAGACAAAACATTCACCTTGCCATAAACTTTCTTGTGCCGGAACTTCTTCTAAATACTTGAGAATGCCGCCTTTGAGATGATAAACTTCTGCAAAACCTTGGGCAAGCATGAAAGATGAAGCTTTTTCACAGCGAATGCCGCCTGTACAAAACAGGGCAACCTTTTTGTGTTTAGTTGGGTCGAGGTTGTGTACCACATAATCGGGAAATTCTCGGAATGAGCTAGTTTGGGGATTTTCTGCTCCTTGAAAAGTACCGATATTCACCTCATAATCATTGCGAGTGTCAATCACAGTTACTTCTGGATCGCAAATCAAATCATTCCATTCTTGGGGACTGACATAAGTGCCAACTTTCTCAGTTGGGTCAATTTCAGGCAACCCCAAAGTGACAATTTCTGACTTCAACCGCACCTTCATCCGCTCAAAAGGTGGAGTTTCAGTATAGGACTCTTTGTATTCTAGGTCTGCTAAACGGGGGTCACTACGCAGAAACCAGAGAACAGAATCAATCGCCTGACGCGAACCCGCAATTGTACCGTTAATGCCTTCTTGTGCCAACAAAATTGTCCCCTTGACACCTTGCGCTTGACAGTAAGACAACAGAGGATCTCGTTTCTCGGCAAAATCTGGCAGCTTGACAAATTTATACAATGCTGCAATGATCTGAATGTTTTCTGAATTCATCCCTATTAGTAACAAAACAATATAAGTTACAATAGCAACGTCAAACGAACGTTGCCTGCTATTTTAATTTTATGGGGGTTTAGCTCAGTTGGTAGAGCGCCTGCTTTGCAAGCAGGATGTCAGCGGTTCGAGTCCGCTAACCTCCATTGGATATAATTTATCTCAAGTGCGATCGCTAGTAATACCCAAATAAGACACACCTCAATCAAAATCCCTTAGTCTAGTACGGAATGGGGTTTGGCATTTATTAGGCGACAAGTTAAGAGATAGGTAAGTTCAGTATTACATCCAATCGTCTTATTTTCAAAGCTGTACTTAGTGAGAAAAACCTCTACATAATAAAGTCAACTGTTACCTGACAAAACGTAGGCGATTTTGAGGTTCAAAATTTGCGGTTGAATTTGTTAGCAATGACAGCAGCCTTAACTAAATCTTCCGCAACAATATTTCTGTTTTGGAGTGATAATCCACATTCCACACTTCAATCGGTAGTATTAACACTTGATTTACTGGTTACAAAAAGTGAAAAGATGGGACGATAAAGTGTTGCTACAATAAACGTCTTAGTTGGTATCATCCAGAGGCAGTTAATCAAAGTTTGGCTTATATATACTTTTAGGGGGTTGTTTGAAAAAGCGTCCATTGGGGTTAGTGGCAATTGTTGTCTACAAATCATTTGCTGCCTTGCTACTTATGGTTACTTCTATTGCTTTATTATTGACATTAAAAAATTATCAAACTCTAGAGGCTTTCTCAGAAAATTATGTTTTAGAAGGTAAATCGATAATTATTGATTGGATTTTAAAGAAAATTATCAACTTAAATCCTAGAACTTTGGCATTTAGCGGCATTGGAGCAGGAGTTTATGCTATTGTTACTACTATTGAAGCTGTTGGTTTGTGGTACGAGAAGCGTTGGGCCCATGTCTTGGTATTGGGACTTGTCGGTATCAGTATCCCACCAGAAGTTTATGAATTAATTCGGGGAATATCTCTTATAAAAATATTCGTATTTTTGTTAAATCTAGCTGTATTTGGATATTTACTCCGAAATTTTCCTAAACATCGAAAGTAATTTTTTATTCGATACTTAGGATCTAAACCTCGTCTACCTTGAGAACCGTAGTTTTGTAGTTTTGTCGGTTGGGTGCAGGGATAGCGTAACCCAACATAAATAAGTGGTAATGTTGGGTTGCGTTTCACTCCACCCAACCTACATAAATATATCTTTTAAAAAACTCTAGGTTTCAACATAGATGAGGTTTATATATCTTTGAAGAGTTTCTTAGTGCTGAGTCTTGATTAAGAAGTAGTACTTATGAATCTTTTCACTCAGTACGTTGTACAATCGCTAAAAACACAATCTGGAGAGCGACTTGCCTAGATCGATTCAGTCTACTCAACCACCACTGAAATTTATTACTCAACGGTTTAACCCGTTGGTACTCCAGATTGTTCGTTGGTTACTGCCGATCGCACTACGGTTTCGCACTCGCCCTTGGCTAACGGCTGGGATTGTCGGTATTGAAGCCAAGAATGTTGAGGTATTAGCTGAACTTTATCAACAATTCCAGGCTGGGAAAATTCGCTTTTTGTTAGCATTCCGTCACCCAGAGGTGGAAGATCCTCTGTGTATGCTGTATTTGCTTTCCCGCATTGTGCCACGAGTTGCCCGCCAGGAAGGTATTTTACTGCAATCCCTTGTTCACAGTTATTTTCTCTATGACCGGGGTATGACGGTTTGGGCTGGAAATTGGCTAGGTTGGTTATTTTCACGGGTGGGAGGTGTGCCGGTTCATCGGGGTAGACGACTAGATCGGCAAGCGATCCAAACTGCACGGGAGTTATTTGCTAATGGCGAACTACCGATCGCAGTAGCGCCAGAAGGCGGTACTAATGGTCATAGTGGTATTGTTAGCCCACTGGAACCAGGCGTTGCTCAAATGGGGTTCTGGTGTGTAGAAGATTTACAAAAAGCTAATCGCACTGAAACTGTGATTATTGTGCCGATCGCTATCCAGTATCGCTACGTCGAGCCACCTTGGTCTAAACTGGACTGGCTGTTGAGTAAGTTAGAAGCTGATAGCGGCTTGGCAGTTAAGGAAATTGATCGGGGTACTCAAGAAGAGAGTTACTATCAACGCCTCTGTAGATTGGCTGAATATCTCATTACTGAGATGGAAGAATTTTATCGTCGCTTCTATCATCAAGACATCCCAAAAACCAGCTCAACTGATGAATCTGCTAGCCCAAATCAGGTATTAATTGCCCGACTTCATCGCTTGCTGGATAAGGCTTTACAAGTTACTGAGCAATATTTTGGAGTTCAAGCACAGGGTAACTTTATTGACCGTTGTCGCCGCTTGGAAGAGGCTGGTTGGAATTACATTTACCGGGAAGATTTGCCAGATATCAATGCTTTACCACCCTTTAAACGCGGTTTGGCTGACTGGATTGCTGAGGAAGCAGACTTGCGAATGCGGCACATGCGGATAGTGGAAAGTTTTGTTGCAGTCACAGCTACTTATATTCAAGAAAAACCGACAGCAGAAAGGTTTGCAGAAACAGCCTTACTTGTATTCGATATGCTTTCTCGAATTCAAGATACAACACTTCCAGGGCGACCTCGCTTAGGTTTGCGAAAGGCGCACATCACTGTGGGAGAGCCAATTTCAGTTACTGAACGCTTTAGCAATTCTCAGGGCGATCGCTATGCAGCTAGACAAGGTGTAAGCGATTTGACAAAAGATTTGCAAATTGCTTTAGAGAAGATGATTAACTAGGCGTAAATAAATAGGGCTTACGCAAAAGTACACGCGGTAAGAGCAATACCCTGCGGGAAGCTGTTCTGTGTCTATATGAATTGTTCAAAACACTACTTGTACAAAATCGTGGGTTTTTGAGTTTTTGAGACGCGATAAATCGCCGTCTCTACAAGTTTTTTGGTCTTATCTGAACTGTATTGGCCTATAGTGATGTCAATTCCCGATTGGTAGTGTTATCTCAAACTCAGAACCTTGTCCAAAAGTAGAATTTACTTTCAAAGTACCTGTATGAGATTTTAATTGCAAGATTTTAATGACAACAGGTTGTTGATCCATCATTCTAATGGCTCTATAGACTTTAGCTTTGAAGCCTTGATAGAGGATTTCTATTAATTTATAGCCGCTAATTCTATAAACTTCAAGAATTGCTGTTGTCATGGTTATGCTCTCAATAATCAAGATTGCTTGTCAAATATTTGACTTTTATTAGCAGATATATAGTTATTATTCCGAAAATCAGGGTTTGCTTTTCAAGAATATAGGGATAAGCTGATACGCTTTTAGTTGTATATAGAACAATACCTTGCAATACTACTCGGGTTTTGGATTTTGAACTCAGAATTGGGTTTGGGGAAAAGGTTAAAGGTTTTTTCTTTCCCTTTTCCCCTTCCCCTTTTCCCCTTCCCCTTTTCCCCTTAACCGACAAGTATTGCAATACCTTGGGTTAAGGCTTTGATCTTCCCTAACCCTACTTAAAAAGGAGGGAATGAGAGCAAGCAAACCACTCTACGCAAAGAAACAATGATGCAACTTGATTGATGATTAGCTTAGTGTTCAGAAGAAGATTGAAATTTCTCCTGAACATAGCAACTAAAATTAAGAGATTCAACCTGGGACTTAAACCTTTACCTCAACTTCACTCAGCACGGACTAAACACCCCGCTATTCATGTACAGCAATCGTGAACTGATGGTTTTTGGACAACTGGTTCACCCGATTGGGTGAATGCGATCGCTGCATCCAGAACTACTCTGAAAGTAGAGGAACTTTTTCTGCTGTTAGTGATAACGCCAACAGTCAAAAAAGTCTCATAATGGCTATGATTGCCTTGAATATTATGTCAATTGCTTATATATCAAAGGTTCAAAGAGTGGATGAAATTGTCAAATCACCAGATTTCCAGCCAGAGAAGATCGCTCTATTGGAAACAATTGCTGCCAATTTACCGGGGATGATTTTCCAAATTCTGCAACGGCAGGATGGCTCTGTGTTTATCCCTTATATTAGTTCTGGTTGTGAATATTTGTATGAATTAAAACCAGAAGCTGTACAGGCAGACTTTTGGGTGGTACACAAATTGATTCATCCACAGGATATAAAAGCTTTTACAGAATCTATTACTGTTTGTAGTACCACTTTTAAACCTTGGCATTGGGAAGGTCGCATCATTACACCTAGTGGCAAACTGAAGTGGATTCAAGGTACTTCGCAACCCGAACGACAAGAAACAGGCGATTTTCTTTGGAATGGCTTAGTCATGGACATTACAGACCGAAAACAAGCCGAAGAAAAATTGCAAGAGAGCGAGGCTCGGTATAAAGCAATTTTAGATGCTATTCCCGATTTGATGTTTCGCATTAGCCGCGATGCCGAGTATCTCGATTTGAAAAGTGAGGGAGCAAATATCACTCTTTCGAGAGAAGAAATAGTTGGGAAACGTGTGCAAGAGTTGTTGCCTAGTGATGTTGCAGCAATTAGCCTGGAAGCGATCGCTAAAACTTTAGATTCTGGAACTTTGCAAACTTGCGAATATCAACTAGCAACGCCTTTGGGAGTCAGAGATTATGAGGCGCGGTTGGTAGTGAGTGGTGAAGATGAGGTACTAGCAATTGTCCGAGACATCACAGAACGCAAACAAGCAGAAGTCAGCTTACAAAATCTTGCTCAAAAATTTGCTAAAGCTTTTAGTTGTAGTCCCGATTCCATTACCATTAGTACGCTGCAAGAAGGACGGTTCATCGAAGTTAACGACAGTTTTGTCAAACTCTCAGGTTATGAACGAGATGAGGCGATTGGTAAAACTTCTTTTGAATTAAATCTGTGGGTAGACGATCGCGATCGCCTAAATTTGTTACATCAGTTACAAAGCACAGGAGTTGTTCGCAACTTAGAATTTGAATTTCGACAAAAGTCTGGCAAGATAATTACAACGCTGCTTTCAGCCGAAATCATCGATTTAGATAATATTCCTTCGATCCTAGCAGTCCATCACGACATTACAGAACGCAAGCAAGTAGAAGCGCAATTCCGCCTAGCAGCACAACGCGATCGCTTGTTGGCAGAAACTCTAGTGCGAATTCGGTCTTCCCTTAACTTAGAAGAAATTCTGCAAACCACGGTAACGGAAGTTAGACAATTTCTGCAAGCAGATCGAGTTTTCATTGGTTTAAATAATGCCAAGTTAGGAGTCAGAACCCTTGCCGAATCAGTAGATCCCAAGTATCCATCAGTCTTAGGTTGGTCTACTAATGATGAAGCTTATTTACAAGAATTGAGAAACTTACTAAAAGATAATCTTGTGCGTGTTGTTGAAGACATTACACAAATAGCAGTATCTCCCAAAGTTAAAGCACACTATCAAAAATTCCAAACAAAGGCTAGCTTGGCAGTACCACTGATGCTAGGCAATGAATTATTTGGAGCATTAATTGCCAATCAATGCTCCGGTTCGCGTCATTGGCAGCCAATAGAGATTGATTTGCTACAACAGATGTCAGAACAAGTAGCGATCGCTATTCAGCAAAGCCAGATATACCAAAAACTCGCAGAACTTAACACTAATTTAGAACAACAAGTCGAAGAACGAACAGCACAGTTGCAGCAGAAAATGCAAGAATTTGAAAAACTGGATCGGATAAAAGATGTTGTTTTGCATACAGTTGCCCACGATTTACGAACTTCGGTAATGGGTAACTTAATGGTGTTAAAAAATTTGTTAAATCAGAGAGTGGGGAGTGCGGAGCAGGGAGCAGGGGAGCAGAGGAGCAGGAGAGAAGAATTAATAACCAATGCCCAATCCCCAATTCCCAATTCCCAATACCCAATTCCAGTATCTCGCTCAATAATCGAGCGGATGATTCAAGGCAACGATCGCCAACTAGCGATGATTAACTCATTGCTAGAAATTAATTCCTGCGAACAACAAGGTATTGATATCAAACATGAACCTGTGCAACTTAGCACCGTGCTGGGAGGAACAGTTACCCACCTGGAACCTGTGTTGACACAAAATCAAGCGACTCTGAAGAACTTGGTTCCCGCAGATTTACCGTTAGTAATGGCAGATGGGACGCTGTTGCAGAAAGTTTTGGTAACTTTAATCACCCATAGCTTACAAAATAATCCACCAGGATTAAATTTTATTCTTAGTGCCAGCATTGAGGGGGGAATGATTCGCACTCAGATTCAAGATGATGGTGTAGTAATGAGTAAACTAGAGTGCGATCGCCTTTTCGATCTCCATGTCCGCGATCCTCAAGATTGTTGTTCTACCAGCATTGGCTTAAAAATGTATCTTTGTCGGAAAGTTATTAAAGCACATGGCGGCAAAATCGGTGTTATTAGTAACCGCAAGCGTGGGTTAACTTTCTGGTTTACATTACCTCTAGCAACTTCATTGGCAACAAATCGCCCATAAATCACCAAAAAATGAGAGGGTGTTATTTATAGCAATGTTGAGTAAAGGAAACACCCTCGACGGTATGGGCAAAGTTGCTTGGATGCTAATAGCTACTCCATTTACAACAGTGCAAAGCTGGTGGAGAAAAACCTTTTCTGCACCAACAACAGATGAAACCACTACTCTTTACAGAGCTTGGCGTAATCGTTTTTTGTGGCAGAGATTGCGTTTATGGTTATGGCTGGCGCTGATTTGTTTGTTGTCTTTTACTTTGCGAGACATTTACGGCTTTTTCTTCTCTTTAAAAGAGTTTGAAAGTCTGCCAGAAATACTTAGAACTCAACGCCTTGTAATCAATATTGCAATGCTCCTAAGTATACTGATCTGCTTTGCCTTACATAAAACTAAATTAGGCCGCAATCGTCCAGATTTATTATTTTTGGGGTCTTCTTGGGCAATTAGTCTCGCATCACAGTTGTTTGCCACCCTGAGAGGCTTCGCACTACCCGATGCCATCGGTTGGTCACTGCTCTTCTTGAGCCAAGCTATATTAATGCCAGTCTGCTGGATTGTTCACTTGCTGTCTCAAGTGGGTGTGCTAGTTTACTATTTTGGTGTAAATACGGTACTTGGACTAAAAACACCAGTCCCTGAACACCCAGAAATATATAGTGTGACATTTCTTTTATACATTTTTTGGTTTTGTGCTATATGTGACATTGGTGTTTATCTATATGATCGTCTGCAACGTTCTGAGTTTTACGCCCGTCAAGAACTGGAATTTGCATATCAAAAACTTAAGGTTGCAGAAACTAAATATCGCACCATTTTTGAAAACGCTGTTGAAGGAATTTTTCAAAGTAGTCCCGATGGACGTTATATTACGGCAAATCCTGCTTTAGCACGCATTTATGGCTACTCCTTAGCGGAGGAGGTGACAGCAAATTCCACTGATATTCAACAATTGTACGTTGATCCGAACCGCCGGGCAGAATTTGTGCGCCTGATGGAAAAGTATGGCAGCATTTCCGAATTTGAATCTCAAATTTATCGCCGAGACGGGAGTATTGTCTGGATTTCAGAAAAAGCTTACGCAGTACGTGACGAACAGGGAAAATTGCTTTACTACGAAGGTTTGATTGAAGACATTACTCAACGCAAACAAACTGAAGAAGAACTACGAGTATTTTTCCATGCAGTTTCCCACGACTTACGTAACCCAGTAATGGGTACTTTAATGGTGCTAAGAAACTTGCTTGCACGTCCAGAGGAAAATATTTCGATTTCCCGCTCAATTTTAGAGCGGATGATTCAAAGTAGCGATCGCCAACTGAACTTAATTAATTCGTTGATGGAAGCTCATATCAGCGAAGTGCAAGGTGTTGTTTTGCAACGTCAGCCTGTACAATTACTGACAGTTGTCGAAGCTGCGATCGCAGATTTGGAACCATTGCTAGAGCAAAATCAAGCCAAGCTGACCAATCTGGTATCCGCAGATTTGCCATTAGTGAATGCAGATCCCACCCAACTATGGCGAGTTTTTTCTAACTTAATTGTCAATTCTCTCAAACACAATCCTCCTGGATTGCTATTGACAATTAACGCTACCCATGAAGATGAGATGATTTATTGTACTGTTAGTGATAACGGTGTAGGCATTAGTCAACAACAAAGCGATCGGCTTTTTGACCTTTACTTTCGGGGCGCAAATATCCGCAATTCTGTAAGTTTGGGATTAGGCTTGTATTTATGTAAGCAAATCATCAATGCTAACGGTGGTCAAATAGGTGTGAATAGTGTATTGGATGCAGGGGCAACCTTCTGGTTTACTTTACCTATTAGCTAGTACCTAAATGCAAAGTTGCCACGCAACTTCTAGGGTGGCAACATGAGCGCTCCGAAAATACAAAGGACGGGCTTTTCGACCCATCCCACAAAACTAGCAAAATCATCTCGCATTTATACAACGCCGATTATTATTTAATATCTGCTGTCTCTTGTGTTTTTGGAAATCCCTCTATTATCCCTTTAGTGCCGCGAAAACTACATCCAAAAGTTTACCCCATGTAGGATATGCCTCAAAAGCAGTAACTCGTTGACCAAGTTGTAGTAAGTTCTTATGTTTTGCAAACCAAGCAGGTTTGGGATAAATCCGAAATGGGGAGCGAACAACAGATTTTTGTGGATGATCAAACATGTAAGTATTATGAACTACTCCACGACCAGAGCCGATATCTGTCAGAGTGTTGCCGGGAAAAGCTCCCCAGGTTGTTAACCCTAGAGCATAGATAATTCCTGTCCAAACATTTACCCCAATACCACCGTAGCGTAAGTTGGCGATCGCTCGATCTATCTCGGTAGAATAAGCTTTTTCAGTTTTAGGATGTACTAATAGTACGCAAGAAAGTGTCCCCTTAACTTTTTGATTAGCAAAATTTACGGCTTTGGCTAAAAATTCTCCTGGATCTTCAGCATCTAGAGTAACCTCTGCTAATAAACCACAAAATGCTTCATGATTGAGGGCATATTCTCCTGTCTTTGGAGGTACTTGAGGAATCACTGTCCAAGGTATGCTTTCTTCATCAGCATAGACAAGTGCTTGAGCTTGAGGATATTGGTCTAGAAAAGCTTCATATCTTTCTCTAGCTCCTGGGTAGTATGCTTTACGAGTAGGGATTGCTGCTAACTCTTGGTGTAATATCTCCAGAAAAGTATCACGCTGCTTCCACCCTTTGGCAGTCACTAACACTTTTGCTGCATCACAATTAAAGCTGGCGTTATGCGTGACCATACTTGCCACATGCCGAGCCTGAAAGATTAGGTCGGACTTAGACCAGACACCAGGAACTACCAAAACAGGAGTGACACATCCTAGTTCTGAAGTTATCGGCTTCTTCAACAAAGGTTGATTACTAGCCTTACGTTGCAATTGTTCCTCGAATGTCTTTCCCCAAACAATTGCATCATGAGTGCGGTCTGATCCCGTGATGTGTACTGTATCAATCTCCGGATGGTGACAAAGGTCGCTTCCTAGTTCAGCATCACCATAAACTACCTTGAAGAAACCATCCTCAATCAGTGACCGAAATGCTTCTTCTATGAAAAAAATATCATATTCATTAATCTGACTGATCTTGATAATCACAACTTGATCTTCGACAAACAACTTATATAAAGTGTCCGTCAGGCTAAGAGACAAATTATTTCCTGCCTCCAAAATCAATGCAACGCTTCCTTTATCATGCTTTTTTCGATAGATTAATCCTTGAGTAGTCGGTTTACCGGGTTCTATCCAGACCTCACCTGTAAAACCCATCCAGAAAATGTTATCTATGAAGCTTCCCGGAAGTACTTGAGCTACCACTTGTCCATCTGGGCGAGTAATCCAACGCTTAGGCTTGGGCTGACCAGAAGCTTCTAAAGCTTCGATGAGTAGCCGTAAATTTCGGACAATAACCATTGGCCCAGCTAACCATTCTTCGCCTGCCAAAGATTTAGTAGGGTCAATTCCCTTTTCTAAACAGACTCTCTCGACCCATTTAGCCGCTACTTTCTGAACTCCATCTAAGCAATAACGTAAATAGATAATCCGTTCTGGAATTCCAACCTGAAGCCAAGCTTCTTTATGCTTAGAAAGTTGGGAAATCAGTACATCAGCATTCTCAAAAGATATAGCTTTAACAGATGGAAGATTTTTCATGACTAGGTTTGTATCTTACTTTTAATGTGCAATTGTTTCAGAAACACTTAAAATTTAACTTAATTAATTTTATTAATTAAGTTAAATCTTGATTGATTTCAACAACCCGTTTATTTATCCATTAGTCGCAGAGAATTCAATTTTGAATTATGACTCCTGAATTCTTTCTTATTCAAATTAGGATAAATTTCATCTGGTTGAAGATTCTCAAGAGCCACCGAAATTTCATTTGCTGGAATTGATATCACTTCGATCATCATCTTAGCTACAGATTTTGTATCTAAATAGGCAAAATGATACGCATTCTCTAGCTTGCCTTCCATCGTAATACAATAGCCTAATTTATTAAAATGTTTTATCAATTCAGAAAAGTTTAATTTTTCGCTAGCAACCCCAATATAATGAACACCTTCGCCATGCTTATCAAGTAGATCATGGTATATACTTATTCCATCCAAAGGCTGCACAATCTCTAATAAAGTATTACCAACATACGTGACTGCTATTCGCATAGATAAATTAACATTTTTGCCGTGTATTTTTGTCTCTGATAGTCTTGGGGATTGGAGATTGTACACCTTCCAAGGAGAAATTCCTAGACGTTCGACATAATTACGAACTGTTTTATCAAGGTCATGAGTGATAATACCAATTTTGTAAATTTGATCAATAAAACTATTTGATAACGAAGTATTAATATTAGTATTTTCTTCTGGAATCCAATAATCTGGCTTAACGATACTAATACCTGCCTTAGCTGATAAGAAAGGTGGCAGCTGTAGTATTTCAATGACTGTTTTTGCAGAATTTTCTGTATCTAAATACACAAATCTAGGAATGAATAAATCTGAGAAAATACGAGGAATAGAAGGGAGTTTAAGAAAGCCAATTTGCACAGGAATATTAAGCTTACTTTCTTGGATTACGGAATAATCAACTGTAGCCAATCTGTTTACAGCTTTATTTAGATTTAAGTTACCAGTCTCAAGTAAGAGGTGTTGAACACCTTCTTTATAAGTATCAAAATACTCCTGATAAATATTTTGTCCTTCTAAAGGTTGAATAACCTCTAGCTGAGTATTACCAATCCAAGCAATAGCTAACTTCATTGTAAAATACACTTCTTTACCATAAAGTTTAATATCAAAAAGACGTGGTGGTTTATGATCCCAACATTTAAATGGACCAATACCAAGATCTTTTGAAAGTCCATAAACAGTTCTTTCAAAATCATTTGTTACTAAACATATTTGTCTTATCTGTGTAAACAAAGAATTGTTATTTTTTTTAATGTTCATGTTTTTTGCCATTATATAGGACTATGATTTGGTATTTGACAAACTTTGTACATCTGGAGAGAGATACAATTACTTTTATTTGTTTGGACAAACGACTCAAATCTCAACTTTACATAAGAGGACTTTGGAAATTAAGACTTTTAAAAAACTCTTCAAGTCTACTAGATAACTGGAAATCATATTAACGGTACTATATTCGTAGTGACAATAGATATACAACAAATATGCAGCAAACTTTAGCAAAATAATTTCAACAAAGTAGTCTCTTAACTTGACGACGATGAAGTGAAATCACTTCAATTAGGGTATGATAATCATCGGAGCAAAAAACCGGGTTAAGTTTAAAAATATTATCGTGTAGAGATTTTATTGAGTGGCTACTTGGTGATTATCCAAGTGAGTCAAGTAACTAATTAATTAGAAAACAAGGGTTTCAACTTCGAAGAACTGTTGTACTACTAAAGATGATTTTTTAGAAGAGAGCAAACACCAAATCTCTGATAAAATCACCAATAATAGTTTTTATGCTGCTACTAAATATAGTTTAGATGCAGTGGCTTAGGTCCTATTTTATTTGGACTTATGGCAATTCATAGGATTTCCATTCATTGTTTGCTCAGAGTTTGATCATAGTACAGCAGTTGAGACAGACTAGCAGGGTGAAATGAAAGAACCAAAAAAGATAAAAACCTTTGGAACCTGGCGAAAACATATTTTTAATGGCGAAATTACTATCCCTGTATTCAATGACTCTCTTAAATTACGAATTACGAATTAGTAATTATTTGGTCACTCAAAGGGTTGTAAGTGACAGGGAATAGGAAGGTGATGATTAGAACCATAATAAAAAGCGGAAGATCAAGCGAAACTCTGTATGCTGACATTTACCCAACTGAAACCCCCTAATCCCGATGTCGCAGTTACTTTTACTCTGGCGTTAACAGCAGAAGAACGTACCCGGAGCCGTCATCGCTTTGAAACGGAAGATGGTAAGGTTGTGTTTTTACATTTACCCAGAGGAACTGTCTTACACGATGGCGATATTCTGCAAGAAGAAACCCATAGCAGTTTAATCAGAATTACTGCCAAACCAGAACTGGTGATGACTGCCTTTGCCAAGACACCACTTTTATTATTACGAGCGGCATACCATCTGGGAAATCGCCATGTACCTGTAGAAATTACTCCAACTTATTTACGCTTGTCCTCAGATTCAGTTTTACGTGCGATGTTAGAACAAATGGGGTTAGAAGTTAAAGAAGAAATTTTACCGTTTCAGCCAGAATTAGGAGCTTATGGACAACACCATCATGCTCACTAATAGCCATCTTTTGAGCATTTTACAGTTGGCTAGCCCCGCTTTGCCTGTGGGAGCATATAGCTATTCTGAAGGCTTAGAAATGTTGGTGGAAAATGGTACGATCGCTAACCAGACAAATCTCAAAGATTGGTTAAAATCAGAGTTACTCAACGGGGCAATTCGGTTAGAGGCGGCGGTGATGGTACGATCGCAGCAAGCTGTAAAAATAGGCGATGTAGAGTCGCTATGCCGTTGGAATCTGTGGTTATCGGCTGCTAGGGAAACAGAAGAATTACGCGCCTCTAGTTGGCAAATGGGGCGATCGCTCATCCAATTACTTGGTAAACTAGAACCGCAGATTATACCTATTGCCAATGTTGTGGGTAATCCTTGCAATTATGCGATCGCTTTTGGTATTGCCGTTGCTCATTGGCAAATTAGCATCCAAGCCGCATTACTCGGATATCTGCATAGTTGGGCAAGTAATTTAATTACTGCTGGCGTGAAACTCATTCCCCTTGGACAAACAGCAGGACAGCAGTTATTGCTAGATTTGCAACCATTATTTAGCACTGCGGCGTTAGAAATTCTCGCGTTGGAAGATGATGAACTCGCTTGTTGTAGTTGGGGTTTGTCGCTAGCGAGTATGCAGCATGAAACGCAGTATACAAGGTTGTTTAGGAGTTAGTCAAAATAATTCGTAATTCGTAATGGGCTACGCCCCGCTACGCTAACGTAATTCGTAATTATTACAAAGGACAAATGACAAATGACAATAAACGCATTTCGAGTAGGGGTTGCTGGGCCAGTGGGTTCGGGGAAGACGGCTTTGGTGGATGCTTTGTGTAAGGGATTGCGTGAGCAGTATCAGATTGCGGTGGTGACGAATGATATTTATACTCAGGAGGATGCTCAGTTTTTAGTGCGTTCTCAGGCGTTGGCAAGCGATCGCATTTTAGGTGTAGAAACTGGTGGTTGTCCTCACACCGCTATCCGTGAAGATGCTTCCATGAATTTGGCGGCAATTGAACAATTAGAAGAACGTTTTATCGATTTAGATTTGGTATTTTTGGAAAGTGGTGGCGATAACTTAGCTGCTACCTTTAGTCCCGAATTGGTGGATTTAACAATTTATGTCATTGATGTTGCGGCTGGTGATAAAATTCCCCGCAAAGGCGGGCCAGGCATTACCAAGTCTGATTTGTTGGTGATTAACAAAACTGATTTAGCGCCTTATGTTGGTGCAGATTTAAATGTGATGGAACGAGATGCTAAAAAAATGCGCGGCGATAAACCTTTTATTTTTACTAATTTAAAAACTCAGTCTGGACTTGCAGATGTAATTAACTTTGTTTGCACAAATATTTGTTGAAAAAGAATTCAGAATTTAGGAGTCAGAATTCAGAATCAAGACAACTAAACCTGCATATTTAGTGCGGATGCAAAAATACCGTTTATTCAGACGCTAGCTAACTCGCTATCCGCCACTCGTAAAGAATTCATGCTGTACATGGATAGCGAGGCGTTTAGCCCATTCTGACCCCTGACTCCTGAATTCTATTTCTATAAAGCCCTTAGATGCCGACTTCGCACCCGTTCAGCACTACCAGTAGGAATTGCAGCGATTAATTTTTGCGTGTATTCCTCTTTGGGTTCTTGGTAAATGCTTTCGGCTGTGCCTTCTTCAACAATTTGACCGCGATTCATGACTAAAATGCGATCGCTCATAAATTTCACCACACTTAAATCGTGAGAAATAAAAATATAAGTAAGCTGAAAGTCTGACTGTAACTCTTTGAGAAGATTTAATACCTGCGCTTGTACTGAAACATCCAACGCTGAAACTGATTCATCACAGATGATAAACTTAGGATTCAATGCCAAAGAACGGGCTATGCAAATTCGTTGACGTTGACCGCCAGAAAACTGATGAGGATAGCGGTTCATCGCATCTGCACTCAACCCCACCCGTTCTAAGAGTTCAACTACCCGTTGCCGTCGTTGTTGCTTTGTCTTCCCAACAGCGTGAATTAACAAAGGTTCCATCACTGCATCCCCAACCTTCATTCGTGGGTCAAGGGAACTAAAGGGATTTTGGAAGACTATTTGCATTTCCCGCCGCAGTTTTTGCAACCGTTCTCCTTTGAGGCTAGTAATATCTTGTTTCTCAAAGATAATCTGACCACTCATCGGTTCAATTAAGCGCAGCAAGGTTCTGCCAAGGGTGGTTTTACCGCAACCAGATTCTCCCACCAAACCTAGTGTTTCTCCTGGCTTGACATCAAAAGAAACGCCATTAACTGCCATATTGTAGCGTTTTGTCCCACCAAATACCCCTCGCACTGGAAAACCAACTTTCAGGTTGCGGATTTGCAGTAGGGGTTCCTTTTCATTGAAGTTTGCCAATCTTTCAGCAATCTCTTCGGTGGTGACTTCTATAGGTAGTGCAGGTTCTTTCGCCTGAATTACTACTTGTCCCGTTGCTGTCTCCTCTGCACTCATGTAGTCAGAAACAGTGAGTAATTTTTGGGGACGACGGTTGAGTGTGGGACGACAAGCTATCAAACCTTTAGTATATGGATGCTGGGGACTGCTGAAAATTTGATCGGAAATACCAGATTCGACAACTTTGCCTTTATACATCACCGCTACTTGATCAGCAATTTCTGAAATTAGCCCCAAGTCGTGGGTGATGAAAATCATTGCCATGTCACGACTTTGCTGCAATTCTCGCAACAAGTCCAAAATAGTCGCTTGCACCGTCACATCCAAAGCTGTGGTTGGTTCATCGGCAATTAAGATTAATGGGTTGCAAGAAATTGCCATTGCAATCATCACCCGTTGCAACTGACCCCCAGAAAGTTCATGAGGGTAGCGTTCCAGCATGGCTTCTTTGTGTTCTTTAACCAACTGGGATAGCTTTGATGGTTCTGGTTTAGATGAATTGCTGTTGGTTTGATGCGAAGTTTCGATATACTGCTGCTCGATTTCCTCATCGCTAGGTAGAAGTTTAACCTCTTGCAAACCTGCGATCGCAATTTGTCGTGCTTGGGCTGCTGACACCTTTTGATGCCGCATAATCGCTTCTGTTAGCTGAAACCCAATGTCATAAACCGGATTAAGCGAACTCATCGGTTCTTGAAAAATCATGGCGATGTCGCCACCCCGGTGTAACTGCATTTGCTCAGGAGGCAACTTTACCAAATCGATGGGGTTGGCATTCTCTTGAGGACGAAAGCAGATTTCACCGCCAGTAACTATACCGGGACTTTGCAACAAACCCATCACAGCTAGGGCTGTTACTGATTTACCACTCCCCGATTCTCCTACTATTCCTAGAGTTTCACCTCGATGCAGTCCAAAGGAAATACCATCCAAAGCTCTGACAGTATTGCCATCACCGGGAAATTCAACTTGGAGATTGCGAACCTCTAGGACAGTTTCTCTCATAGGAGTTGGGTAGAAATATTAACTTAAAATTATTTGATTTTAACAATAGTTTTGATATATATGCTAAGTAAATATGGTTTTTACACTTTTTGGCAGTTTTATCACATACTTCCACAATATACACGCATTTGCGATATAGAACTGCTTGTGACTTTTGCAAATTGCGATCGGCTCTTGCTCTCCTCGCAACAATCTTGCGTAGGTGTAGCCCGTCGTAGACATTTGACTATCACTAGTTTGTATCAATTTTTCTTTGAATTGGATCGTCCATTGGTGGATGGCGACCAATTTCTTTATCAGCTGCACGAATATTGATAACCCGTTCCCGATTTAAGTTTAATACAGTGACAGTTGCTCGTCCAATAGGTGTCAAACCAACAATTAACAGTCCATCCACAGACCAGATAAAATGATCGCTCCAAATATGCTGTCGCGGATTAAACAGTAAAACTTCTTCTCCAGATTGAAGGTCAGTTGCTGTCAGCCGATTTGTCTTCCTGCGATTGCAGTGAAAGCAAGCCAACGCCAGATTTTCCAAATTATCTGTTCCACCCAATGACAACGGCATAATATGATCTACCGTGAACTGCACATATTGCCATTGTTCAGATGCATGACAGTATTCACACAGGTACTTGGCACTTTGATGTACCTGCTTTTGTATAGATTCAGAAATCTTGCTACGAGAAGACACAATTTATTTTATTTTAATTTATTATACTTTCTGATTTGAAGCAACAGCCAAATTACGAATTGTGCGATTTACAAAGCTTATATAGTCATCAATTTCTTCGTAGCAATCAAGTTCTTTTTCTTCCTCTGCGCTAAGTGGAGTTTTTTGCTGTTTCGCCAATAATTCTTCAATGCGGCTTTGAACAGTAGTAGATGCTCGAAAAACTGGAATACCTTCCTCCAAATCAATCCGAACCGCGCCCTCAATGGGTAGTGTTGTTGGGAGACTATTGAGTTTCGGTGGCAGAAAAATGGTCATAGCAGCACTGGGAAATTAATCGATAAGTAATTTTGATTGTAGCTTATATGGAAAGATAGAAAGTAGGTAAGCGATGTCTGACGACAATATACAAAGCGTTAATGTAGACAAAAAAATAGCACATCCTAAAGGATGGCTATTTGTATAAATTATCTAATTGTGATGTTAGTTAGCAAATTGAACACACACTCAACTAACAACTTTAGAAGGGAATATCATCTGGATCTGGTTCTTCCGCTTTCACTGCTGGATAAGTGGTTCGCTCATAATTTGTAGATTGGGGTACGGGTTCATAACTTGTCGCTTGGGGAGCAACGCCAACAGGATTTGCAGCCGGAGTAGGCGCTGGACGTGGTGATTCGTAAGTGTTAACTTCTTTCTGGGGAGGACGAGATGCTGATGCTTGTCGTGGAGTAGTTTCAGTGAATGATGGAGTTGCGGTTGCTGAAGGCAACGGATCGGTATTAAAACTACCTCCAACAGGTTGAATTTGTTGCACTGTCAATTCAGCGCGTTTTTCTTTAAAACCTTCCATCGGAACAGTATTCATGCCTAAACGCCCTACCAAGATGACGCGATCGCCTTGGTGGTAGTTTTGCTGAATTTCTGTCGCTAAATTCCCCCAGCCGACAACTTTCAGGGTGGCTGGCGGATCTTCTGGTTTCAGGGAATTGGGAAACTGCACCAACATTTCCGTAACTCCCAAATTATCGGCTGTATAGCGGAGTTGCGGCTCGTTAATAATTTCCGCCATCAAAACGCAACTGTTCATTAAAATTACTCCTGACTGCAAAAAGTACTGATTGAAAAAGTTGGGGTTTTTCTATGTAGCGCCAATTAATATCTAGATATGTTTAATTGTTTGCATTTTTTAATAATGCCTGAGTTTTTAGTCCTTTCTAGCATAAAAGCCAAGCGATCGCTTTGAACAGCATTAAGTATGCCGTCCGCCACCCTCGCTTGACTAAATTGAGCATTCAATTCTGCATTGAGTAGTATAATTGTACCATTAATTTAAGAAGGAGAAAAAATTATTGGCAAAAATTAAGTCTTGACGTGAGAGGGGAAAACACCGAAGGCGATCAACCTGGCTGGTAGGTCGCGCAAGATAGGTAAGCGCAAAAACGCAGGTGGTACAAAGGTGTTATTTGAGGTGAGAACTGGCGCAAATACCCGCTTTTGGATAAAAGTTTGAAACGCCTGAATGATGCGTGTGGGCAACTCGCGTTGACGCTGTACTTTTGCTAGGTCGCTAAGTTGTACTTGTCCGTTTTTGAGCGGTTTGCTGAGTACATTCGCGGCGACGACAGCATCTTGAATCGCGTAGTTAATCCCAACTCCACCCACGGGGGACATGATATGAGCAGCATCACCGATGAGTAAGAGTCGCGGATGATACCAGCGTTTAACGCGGCTGGACTCGACTGAGAGAAAAGCTATTTGTGACCAGTCATGTAGATTTTGGATGCGTTGCTGGAATTCTGGCACTACTTCCACAACAGATTTTTTTAATTCCTCCAAACCCTCAGCCCGCAATTTTTGATAGCCTCCCTTGGGGATGACATAAGCAACTTGCCACTCATCACCACGGTCAAGCATGGCGATGATTTTACCTTGACCAAAGCGCCCCATTCCCCCCTCTGGGTCTTCTGGCTGACGCGGTAGGCGAAACCAAAGAATATCCATTGGCGGCGAGGTTTCGATGGATTCAAACTCACCCAGGTGGCGTAAACGTGAGTGGCGACCGTCTGCACCCACTGTCAGTATTGCCCGGACTTCATGCCAACCACCACCTCCCCGATAGCGGACACCTTGAATTTCGCCATTTTCGGCAATTAATTCTTGCACATTCGCACCCATTACCAGATGGAAACTAGGATATTTTTGTGCTTCTTGGGTGATGAACTCCAGAAATTTCACCTGGGGAAGCATTGTAATGTAGGGGTAGCGGGTTTTTAGGTGACTAAAATCTGCCAAAGTGACAGTATCTTCAGGAGTTTTAAACCTAATTTGGCGCATTTTGGCATGGGGGAGTTCTAGCAAGCGATCGCTAAGTCCCAATTCTTCCATAATTTCCATCACCGATGGATGAATCGTATCACCACGAAAATCGCGATCAAAGTCTTTGTGTGCTTCCAGCAGCATCACCGAAATGCCTTGACGCGCTAACAACAGCGCCAAAACTGCTCCGGCTGGGCCCCCACCCACAATGCAACAATCTGTGGTTTGTACGTCTACAATGTCATGGACAGGATTAATACTTGGGTCTTGAGAAAGATTTTTAGGTACATCGGTAGTCATCACAACACCTCCTGACAGCCCTAAAATTTAGGGTAGTTTGCTTTTGATAGTGCAAGCTGTTTTTTTAACTTTTCGTATTTACATAGAAGGTGTATTATGATGGGCGCTAAACTGTCATTGGTCATTAGTCATTTGTCCAATGCCCCATGCCCAATGCCCCATACTTCGGCTACGCTCAGTACAAGTGCCCAATCCCCAAATTAGTTGTGTCCCAAGTTATTTTAGAAAACGTTTATAAAAGTTTTTCCTCACGTAAAGGCGAAGGTGTTACCTCACAAAACCAATCTTCCCCCACGCCTGGGGAGAAAACTGATGCAGCGCAAGAACGTGCGGGAAGTGTTAACGTCTTACGACGGATTAACCTGACGATCGCAGATGGCGAGTTTATGGTGCTGGTAGGCCCTTCTGGTTGTGGGAAAAGTACCTTGCTACGGTTAATCGCTGGGTTAGAAGTAATGACTGGCGGTAATATCTGGGTAGGCGATCGCTTAATCAATGACCTACCACCAAAAGAACGCGACATCGCAATGGTATTTCAAAATTACGCCCTCTATCCGCACATGACGGTGTATGACAACATCGCTTTTGGGTTACGCCGTAGGGGAAGCAGGGGAGCCGAGGAGCAGGGGAGCAGAGGAGAAAATACTCCCTATCTTCGGACGTGGGCAGAAAATCTCTTCGTGGGGGCGACAAGAAAGTTGCCTAAAGGATTGCGCTACACTTCTGACAAAGAACGGGCGGTAGATCAGCAGGTGCGTAGTGTTGCCCAACTGTTACAAATTGAAACATTGCTGAATCGCTTACCCAAACAGTTATCTGGGGGACAAAGACAACGGGTTGCATTGGGAAGAGCGATCGCGCGTGACCCCCAAGTGTTTTTAATGGATGAACCGCTTTCTAACTTAGATGCCAAACTACGGGCAGAAACCCGCGCCCAAATTGTAAAATTGCAGCGCCAACTGGGGACAACGACAATTTACGTTACCCACGATCAAACAGAAGCGATGACAATGGGCGATCGCATTGCGATTATGTCTGAGGGTAAAATTCAGCAAGTTGCTTCTCCTTTAGAACTTTACAACCGCCCTGCCAATCTTTTTGTAGCAGAGTTCATTGGTTCACCACCGATGAATTTTATTCCTGTAGAATTCCATGCCCCACAGTTGATTACGCATTCCCAGTTGCGTTTCACCCTGCCAGAAGTTTGGGGAAAAGCTTTACAAAAATATGATGGAAAAACTCTAATTTTAGGCATTCGCCCAGAACACTTGAACTTGAGTATGCCTGCTACCAAAAATCTACCAGTGCAAGTAGATTTGGTAGAGAATCTTGGCAACGATTCCTTTCTCGCTGTTAAGATTGCCGAACCTGGTTCTCAGCCTGCCACTACAGCCAATTCCTTACAAGTGCGAATCCCACCAGATCGTCTTGTACAACCTGGTGAGCAACTATGGTTATCTCTAACTCCAGAGAAAATTCACTTTTTTGACCCGGAAACCCAGTTAGCTATATTTCCTTAAAAGTAACCGTGTCAAATTGGTTAACATTTGTGAGGGGTGTAAATACAGCATTTCATTAATTCGTAGCGAATTAATTTTGGCAATACCCGACAATGTTAATACATCGGCTTGCATTGTTAACGCATTGGCTTGCATTATTAACGCATTGGCTTGCATTGTTAACGCATCGGCTTGCATTATTAACGCATCGGCTTGCATTATTAACGCATCGGCTTGCATTATTAACGCATCGGCTTGCATTAAAAACGCATCGGCTTACATTGTTAATGCATTGGCTTGCATTAAAAACGCTACGCTTTTACACAAAGCTGTACTAAGTCCTTTGCTTCTAACAAGCAACAAGTTTTGCGGTGGGGTTAAAATCCCTATTGCAAAACTTAATTACGAATTACGTAAAGCCTGCGGCATAGCTTCGCTTAACGCGGAGCGTGCCGGAGCATCTATCAATACTTTTCGGTTAAACCCAATAATCTCTCTTTTGGTCTGGGGAAAGGTTAAAGGGTAATGGGGAAAGGGAAATTCAAACCTTTTCCCTTTCCCCTTTCCCCTTTCCCCCTTAACCGAAAAGTATTGGAGCATCTATTACTAATTACGAATTATTTTAATCAAAGTCTGTCGGTAAATCTGGTTGGCGATAATGTTGAAAAAGCCGGGTAATTTGTGCTGTCGTCACCCGTCCGATGGAAAGTTCTGGTAACGCATCTTCAGAGAAAAAACCTACATCTTCAGTTTCAATACTTGATGATGGAGAACCACCAATAAGTTCACATTTAAAAAATAGCTTATACACATAAAACGGCAACGGGGAATGTCCCTGTTTGTTTCTGTCATAAACTGCTAGTAATTTGATAGCGCGTGCTTGATATCCAGATTCTTCATATACTTCTTTTACAACTACTTCACTGGGCGACTCGCCAACATCAGCCCATCCACCAGGTAAACTCCAGCAACCATCAGCTTTTTCTTTGACTAACAATATAGTCTCATCACGGAAAATTGCCGCCCGCACGTCAACTTTGGGAGTTGCATATCCGACTTCACTGCTAAATAAATCGAGGACATAGCTGTGTTCTACGTTCGAGTAAGTGGCCATGATTTCTGTGGCGATCGCTCGTAATTGTTTATAGCGTTCAATATCAAAAGGCCCTTCAGAATAGGTTAGACCATTTTGAGCGATCGCTTGTAACTTTTGCGCCCACTCCAGCCATTTAGTTTCCATATTTAGGGATTGGGTACTGAGGATTGGGCATTGAGCATTGGGGATTGGGCATTGGGATTGGAAAATAGTATTTTTAATCTTATTTCCCGTTCCCCATTCCCCATTCCCCATTCCCTACTTACGCATCATCTAAAGCTGCAATTCCAGGCAATACTTTGCCTTCAAGTAACTCCAAGCTAGCGCCGCCGCCGGTGGAAATATGGCTCATTTGGTCTGCTAAACCAACCTTTTCCACAGCCGCTACTGAGTCACCACCACCAATGATGGTTGTTGTACCAGTTTTACCAATTTCAGCGAGAGTATGAGCGATCGCTTCCGTACCGGCCGCAAACTTATCAAACTCAAATACACCCATTGGCCCGTTCCAAATTACCGTTTTGGTATCTGCAAGGGCTTCTTGGAAAAATTTCACCGAGTCTGGCCCAATATCCAACCCCATCCAACCATCGGGAATATTCTCAATGCTAACGGTTTGAGAATTGGCATCAGGGGCAAAGTTATCTGCCAATACCACATCTGTGGGTAGCAATAAAGCAACACCCCGTTCTTTAGCCTTAGCTTCCAAAGACTTCGCTAGTTCTAGCTTGTCTTCTTCTACCAACGACTTACCAACACTCAAACCACGGGCTTTGTAGAACGTGAAAATCATCCCACCGCCAATAATCAGCTTGTCGCACTTCTCCAGCAGGGTTTCAATTACGCCAATTTTGCTGGAAACTTTGGAACCGCCAATAATTGCCGCCAAAGGACGTTGGGGATTTTCAATAGCGTTTTGCAGATATTGCAATTCCTTCTCAACCAAATATCCAGCCACAGAAGGGCTGAGGAATTTAGTCACACCTTCAGTAGAAGCATGGGCGCGGTGTGCAGTACCAAAAGCATCATTTACATAAAAATCAGCATTAGCTGCCAATTTTTTGGCAAATTCTGGGTCGTTTTTCTCTTCTTCTGGATAAAAACGGACATTTTCTAGTAATAGCACTTGGCCATTTTGCAAAGCGGCAACTTTCGCTGCAACTTCATCACCAATGGAATCATCAGTTTTAATGACTTCTTGCCCTAGTAACTCAGAGAGACGCTTGGCAACGGGAGTTAGGCGTAATTTGTCATCCACACCCTTGGGACGGCCAAAATGACTTGCGAGAATGACTTTAGCACCCTTCTGCGTTAAATCTTGGATGGTTGGTAGAGCGGCGCGAATGCGAGTATCGTCGGTAATGTTGCCTTGATCGTCCACAGGCACATTAAAGTCAACCCGCACTAAGGCACGTTTCCCAGATATATCAGCTGAAGATAAACTTGCTAAACTTTTTTTGGACACACCAAACTCTCCTGATTGCCTTTTTGTTATTGTTTTGAAAGTAGAACCATCAAGATTTTACCGGAGTCAGGGGTACCCAAGTGACAGAGATATTTAAGACAGTACTATTTCCTATCGATCAAAGCCGGGAAACGCGGGAAGCTGCTGATGTTGTTACCAACGTAGTCAAAAAGTACAGCAGTCGCTTGGTGCTGCTGTCTGTGGTAGAAGAACCGCCTCCAGATGCTCCAGATGCGCCTAGTGCAGATCCGATGGTCTCACCAGAAGTAGTTGCAAAACTGCTAGAAAATGCCCAATCTTTATTTTCAGGGCAAGGAATTCAATCCGAAATTCTGGAAAGGCAAGGTAAACCAGCTTTTACTATCTGCGATGTCGCTGATGAAATTGGGGCTGATTTAATTATTATGGGCTGCCGGGGGCTAGGCTTGACTGAAGAGGGAGCGGATGATAGTGTGACAACTCGCGTGATTAACCTTTCCCCTTGCCCAGTGCTGATTGTGCCCTAGTAGTAGTCAGTGTCTCCAGCAATTAATTATGTCTTATCCAAAACCCTTGTAGAGGCGTAGCAATGCTACATCTGTACAAGGGTTTTCGGAAAAGTCTAATGACAAACAGAAAATTCTGAGCGTCACCAACTGGCGCTCAGAACTTTGGAAATAAACCTTCCATGTTTACATACTTTACCTAACAGCTTAAAAGCGATAGTTGCGATCGCGTACCCACATACTAACTGGAACAGCTTTACCCTGTGGATCTACTTTCGCTTTCACCACAATGGGGGGTACTTGTCCTCTGCGGGCGCGTTGGGTTCGCAAATCGTTGCTAATCTGCTGGCGTTGGTTTTCTGGAATGTAATAAGTTTCCAAACCGTAGTTAACGGAACCATCCTGATAAACACCTTTTAAGGCTACCTGATTGGCTCTTAGAGATGTTGGGCGCTCCCTACTGACTCGTAACGGTCTCCAAGCTCTAGGAACACCATTACCATAGGATAGTTGCTCTTGCAAAGTCACGTAGATATTGGTTCCTTCAGGCAATCTTCTGCCGCTTCCCCGACCTTTGCTGACAATTGTTTGCCAACCAGGTAATCTACTCAAATTTGTGGGACGGGATATGTTGTAATCTAGCGCTAAGGTATTACCGTCTAGTACATTGTTCGGGTCTACAGGTACGGTTTGCAAAATCACCGTTTTACCTGTCACATCTGTATAAACGGCTTGGGCTGGTACTGACATAATTAACCCTGTTTGTAGCGCCAGGGGAGCTAGTAACCGCCAAAAAGGTAAGGGCTTATTCGATTTTTGTTCAGTAGCAATCAAGTAATCCCGAAAAGTCACCTTACTGGAGAACTCGGCTTCGGGAGACAAGGTTTTATTTTTAGATTCAGAAGAACTATTAGTCATGAGCGTAGTCCTAAAAAGCAGAGGAATTGAGGAGGTCAAAAGTAACGAGATTAGGACTAACGCAGAGAAACTTTAAAAATTTTGACGCACAGAGATAGAGATGTTGATGATGGGGAAATTCCTGAATTCTGTTAGCGTTGGGGGGCGTTTAGCCCATGCTGAATTTGTACTACTTTTTACTTGCAGAACTAGAGCCACCGGGTAAACGGCGTTCAAACCAGAGTCCAGCGCTAATTAAAGCGGAACCGCACAAGATAAAGACTAGAGACTTGAAAAGTAAGTCGGTGTCGTACTCTTGCACGCGACTGATAATTTGCAGTGTCACTAACAGCATACCGCCCCAAAAGGAACTTCTGTTGCTTAATTTCAATCCTTCTTGAATTAGTCCCCATGCTAATGTTGCTAGAAGCACATTGAAAATAAAAACACCAAGTTCATCAATCCGACTGATAGTTTGATGCCAAAAAGGTACTATGGCAATAAAGGCAAGAAAAGTACCAATAACAGCAGTTGTGAAAATCACTTCGCGGCGCGGAGGATTATTTCTTTGACGCAGTAGAAATAACCATTGCAATACCGCCAAGCCACTGAGAATCCCCAAATCGATGATCGGCAGAGACTGGAATAAGTTTGTCAAGTTCGTTGGCTGATTATAACCATAATTTGGAGATTCCCAAACCCAACGAAAAGACAGAACATAAAACACACCACCAAAGCTAACCAACGCCAAATTACGGGCCAGAGATTGAAACAATCTGTAATTTATGGTTGGAAACAGCAGATCATCATAACTCCAGAATAATGCAGGTGGGAGTGCAAAAGCAAAAGATGCCACCCAAGGCGCTATATCAGCATAATTCAGCAGTGGCAGAGGATTAAGGTTAGCTTGTAAGGAACTAGCGAAAACAAAGGCTGCTAGACCAAAAATCCAACGCGATCGGCAGAAGTAGGCTAAGGGGACAAATACCAGCCATGCCAACAAAGGCAAATGCTGCACCACTAACCGCGACCAAGTTAACTCTCCTGTTGCGTACCATAAGTCTTCTAATCCCGTCCAATACCCGATTTCCACGAGGACAATTGACAGAATTCCTAAAGAATTTATGGACAAACTGAAGGCCATCACCACAACACCCAACCCCCAAGCGAGAAAAAGTTGGGAAGTTGAACCGGCGATATTGAACATCTGAGCCATCAGCAGTATATTCGCGCCGAAAATGAAGGCGCTTAAAATGAGCAACCCTTCTCCCAGTAAGCGTTTACTTTTTTGTGGCTTCTTTCCTTCAGGTGTTATCCAATTGTAAAAACCGGTAATAGCGATCGCAAAAAACAAACTCATCATGAGAATAAATTTGACTTCCCGCGAACCTCCCTGCCAGTTTCCTGATACAAAGGTAATTATGCCTAAGCATAAAAGGATGCTGCCTACAGCGATCGCGATCGCTTTATTGCGATCGCGTACAGCAGCTTCCAGGTTTTTAAATTGATAACGTTCTGCTATTTGCTCATACAGCGAAGAACTAATTAATCCTTCATCCCTCCATAGTTGTGCTTCTTTGCGTAACTTTTGCGGAAAACTATCTAAGAACATGACCTTCTCCGGTGCAGTGGGGTAGCTTGGCCATTGCGTTCTGAATGGCGGTCATTATATTTTGAGTATGAAGCCAAAAGGCTTGATTACATTGTTCTTGTGTAACAGTTTGATTTGGATTTTGATACAACCTAATTCGTAATTAAGAAGCGTCATCTTTCATATTGATTTCCACACAATTGCATCTCTACTCTAATTTGTGAAAAATTTTATTATTTATATATCCAAATGGAAAAACCTTCTAATTTATTACTTAAAGTCTCACGGCGTTTGTTCACTAATCTAGATGAACAAGAAAAATTTATTGAGGCTTTAATGAATCCTCAGCCTTTTTCCCCCAGTATTGTTTGGTGTAAAGAAAAGCCAGATTTTTCACCTTTAGCAGTGGAAACACCAACCTATTGGCAACCACAATTTACTGACCGTTTATGCTTGGGAGAAAAACCCGGTCAGCATCCCTTACATCAACAAGGATATTTTTATTGTTTAGATTTCTCTTCAGTATTTGCAGCTACTACTTTGTTAGCAATTCCTCAGTCAGTGCATTTAGTTTTTGATATGTGTGCCGCACCAGGAGGTAAAAGTATCTTCGCTTGGAAAGCTTTGCAACCTGAATTACTCATCAGTAATGAAGTAATTGGTAAACGTCTAGGAATGCTAATTTCTAATTTGAAACGTTGCCAGATTAGCCCTAGTGCAGTAGTTAATAGAGATTCGAGTATATTTGCCGAAATATTTCCCTACTCTAGCAACCTAGTAATAGTAGATGCTCCTTGCACTGGGCAATCTTTACTGGCTAAAGGTGAAAAAGTACCCGGATGTTTTCACCCAATTGCTATTAACAAGAGTGCAAATCGCCAAAAGCGAATTATAGCTAACTCTGCTAAACTTGTTTCCCCACAAGGCTATTTAGCTTATATGACTTGCACATATTCACCCGAAGAAAATGAGCAAGTTTGCGAATGGTTTTTGGAACGCTTTCCCCAGTTTCAGGCGATGGAAATTAGTAATTTAACTAAATATCAGTCGCATTTAACTACAATACCTTGTTATCGGATGTTTCCTCAAAATAGATTAGGTGCTGGTGCGTTTACAGTTCTATTTAAAAATACTAATGAAAATCAAGATGAGCAGAAAGAAGTAGATTTAAATGCAATATCTTCGCTGTATATCTACCAAAATCTGAAAAAGTCAAGTTAATTACATTGGTGGTATATCTTCTGGCATTAAACCAGAAGATGTGATGTCTATAAGAGGGCTGCATTTGTCAATCAGCCATCGGGAGTACACTTTTTACGTGAGTTGACTTTATATTAAACCACATATATCAATACAGTTCGGTTAAGGTTTTTTGATGAAAATTTTAGATCGCAAAGACGGGATAAATCGCCGTCAAGAGAAAAGACTGATTATTGTAGAGACAGCGATTCATCGCCGTCTCTTACCTTAACTCCTTTCCAGGGAACGCCAGTTTAGGTTGCGTCTGTTGTCTAAGCGTCAGAGTTAAATAAGTGGGCATGAATAATTGAAGGTTTGTAGTTACGGCTAGAACCGCTCACTACAAGCCAATTTAATTAATTTTATATTTTGTAACATAGTTTGATTTATTTCTGCCCAATTACTCTTTCGGAATTTCTAAGTTCTACCTAAAAACGAGATGACGAGATTAATAAAAAACTTTCAATAATTAACTCTTATGTATAATAATTTTTTTTAACCTCATCCTAACCTAAATTTAACCAAAACTTATCCGGTATCAGCGTTAGACTTTTGGAAATAAACATTATATAAAAAAGCTAAACCGTACAGGATGTAAATTACATGAGTCGAAAAGTCAGCAAAGTGTTAAAACAGTCTGGGGTGATTCCTTATAGAGTGAACGATGGCAAAGTTGAAATCTTGCTAATCACGACCCGTAACTTTCAACACTGGGTGATTCCAAAAGGAGATATTCCTAATGGCATGAGTCCGCCCGCTTCAGCAGCCAAAGAAGCTTGGGAAGAAGCAGGGGTGATTGGGCAGGTAGACACCAATGAACTGGGCACTTACAAGTACCGTAAAGGAGGCAAAAGTTATCGTGTCAAGATGTATTTGTTACCAGTTGAGATGCTGAGTGAAGATTATCCAGAAGCAAGTAAAAGAAAACGGCAGTGGGTAGAAGTGACTACAGCTATCAGGTGGGTTAAGTTTAGTTCGCTCAAACGAATTCTTAAAGGTTTTTTCCAGGTTAAATCTCATTTTTGTGCATTTCAAGATACTAGTCATATATAGAAATACATATTAAATAAGTATAATTAAATAAGCTAAAAAGCCTAGTTCGTAGTCAGAAATTCATCGTTAATAGCAAGTTTTACTAGAACTAAAGTCATTACTACAAACTTTAATTTATTTACACCTAGCTACTTATTGAGAAGCCATCGAAGCAACATAAGCGATTTTCAATAAGTAGCTAAATATTTAAAACAACTGCACTTGCTAATCAAAATAAGTAAATATTACATGTAAGGTATCACCTATGTTTACATCAATTTCATGGTGAGTATGGGTCTATGTATTGAGTAAGCTTATCCATTCTAAATCCACAGTAAAGCGACCCAAGTTTTTATACCGACAATTCCATCAGCTTGCATTTTCTTAGATGTTTGGAAACTAACAATTGCATTCTTAACTGACTCAGAAAACTTCCCATCAATGGCATCAGTATATAATCCAATATCTTTTAATTGCTGTTGTAATTGTTTGACCCTTAGCCCAGAATCTCCTAACTGTAAACCATTAAATCTATTCAAATCGGCTCGACCACTAACACCAGCGACACCAGAGATATCACCTTCATATTGATGGATTAGGTATTGCCCCTGCCAAGCGCCAGGAATACTTGGGTTCTCGGTTCCGTAGTGGGCAATCCATAACGGATAACTCGCAAAATCAGATGGATTGCCAAGTTCTTGCCAGAAACTGGGGAAGGTATAAATAATTGGTTTAATTGCTTTTTTCGTTTGTTGTAAAAGGGCTTTTTCCACTTCTGCTAACCACAGTTTAGCTGCACTAATTACAGCTTGGCTATTTACTTTGTCAGTTACCTCTACATCCAGAACTGGTGGTAAGTCTCCTGGTTCTAATTTCCCCAACGTTTTTAAGAATTCCTGTGCTTGCTGAACCGGGTCAGATGTATGGGGATGAAAGAAATGATAAGCACCCCGAATAATACCAACCGTTTTCATAGTCTGCCAATGATGAGCAAAAGCAGAGTCTTTAATACTAACTCCTTCTGTGGCTTTGACAAACGCAAAGGTTTTACCAGAGTTTTTTACAGCCGTCCAATCTACTCTGCCATCTTGATCGGCAACATCAATTCCTAGCATAAAATCCTTAACCTTTTTGAATAGTACAATACTGGACTTATCAGAGGCTCTAATTAAATTTATGCTATTTTGAGATTTTTTAGTAAATTACATAAATTTACAAGACTGCTCGGACTGGGGTCACTCTGACTTTGCCTGTACAAGGCTTAATTTCTTCTGTGACGGTAAGATGCTGGTAAGCATTCGGAGGTGTGATTTCAATCTTATTAGAAATTGGGCAGTTTTCTTGCGGCGAACTAATGTGATTGTATGCTATTTGAAACGAGGCTTGTTTTCCAGGAGCTAAAGTTACTTGTTGTCGAGGTTGCTGACTCGAAAAGTAAGTGTCTTTGGAGCGAATAACTTTAATTCCCTGCAAAGGTTGATCTTTTGCATCCAGTAGTGCCAATCCCGGATAACCATAGAGGGTGCAAGGTGATGAAGCGTTATTGGTGAAGGCATAGGTGAGGGCAACATTCCCAACGCCAGCATCTTCGGAGACTCGGCGCACTGACAATTGACTAGTTTCACAGCGCGTCGGATTCTTAGAAATAGTGGGTTCAGGGGTAGAACTGTCTGTAGCTTTTGCAGTCGGTGTAGGTGTTGAGGTCAACACAGTTGCCTTTGTCGGCTGTTCAGTGATTGCTGGTAAAGCTTGTGGCTGTTTTGTAACAGAGGGAGAACTGACACAGCCTGTTGTCACCGCAGTCAGGAGCAACAAAATACTGCTTTCCATAATTAGAATTCGCATATCTCTTTTTTTGTAGTGAACTACTTACACTGATGCTTTACATACAGTGTAAGTTTCCTATTTCACAAGGGATTGCTTTGTTATGGGTTTGGTCTTACATCCCCTTTCTTGGCGAACTTCTCCGTTCTACAATCTCAGTATTCAACCGAATTAAATATTATCTGTTGCTTCAATCAAAGCACTACGAATTCCTGGTTCACTCATCGAATGTCCGGCATCAGAAACCACTATAAATTCTGCTTCTGGCCAAGCTCGATGTAATTCCCAAGCTGATATCATTGGGCAGACTACATCATAGCGCCCCTGAACAATTACAGCCGGAATATGGCGGATACGGTCTACATTTAAGAGTAATTGATCTTCTGTTTCAAGAAAGCCCTTATTCATAAAGTAATGGCATTCAATACGTGCGAAAGCTGAAGCAAATTCGCTCTCGCCAAACTTTTGCATAAGTTCTGGGTCTAAAAAAAGTCTACTGGTACTAGCTTCCCAAATTGACCAAGCACGCGCCGCTGCTAATTGAATTTCTAAATCGGGACTTGTTAAGCGTTTGTAATATGCTGCGATCAGATCATCACGTTCTGCGATCGCAATTGGTTCGACATAAGCTTCCCAAGCATCAGGAAAAATATAGCTAGCACCCTCTTGGTAAAACCATCGCAACTCTTTTTGCCTCAGCATAAAAATACCACGGAGAATTAATGCCGTGCAGCGAGAAGGATGGGTTTGGCTGTAGGCTAATGATAAAGTGCTACCCCAACTACCACCGAAAACCGCCCACTTTTCTATACCTAAATATTGGCGTAGTTTTTCGATATCACTGACTAAATCCCAAGTGGTATTTTCTCGTAACTCAGCATGGGGCGTACTTTGACCACAACCACGTTGGTCAAACATCACTATCCGCCATTTTTCTGGGTGGAAATATTGCCGATAAAAAGGTGGACATCCACCACCAGGCCCACCATGCAGCAAAACGATGGGTTGACCTTGGGGGTTTCCTGACTCTTCAAAATGAATGGTATGTAGGTCGGAAACCTGTAAACTACCTTGTCGGTAAGGCTCGATCGCTGGGTAAAGTTCTCGCATTTTAGAAATTTTATCAGTAATGTTGTCATAAACCACAGAGTCAGAGAGAAGCCAGTGTGCCCCAATACTGTTCGGTTAACCATTTTTAACTCGGCATTGGGTTTGGGGAAAAGGTTAAAGGGTAAAGGTTAAAGGTTTTTCTTCCCCTTTTCCCCTTAACCGACAAGTATTGCAGTGCGCCCTTGCGGTTCCCCAACTCATAGCGTTCCCGCAGGGTAGCAACTGGCGCAGCGCTTAGAAAAATTAAGATATTTTACGAGTCACCTTGAAAGAGCTACTCCTAAAAATATCTTGATTCGCTCAGAAGCTTTGATTATTCCCAATCCAAAATCCAAAATTATTATGAGAGGTCGCAAGTAAATGCCGTGGTTTGTCAAAATTGAAGAAGGGAAAGTCGATAAACCTACCTTTGACCAATATGTACCTGCCCACAAAGCCTACATCCAGGACTTGATTGCTAAAGGACACAAAGCACGAACAGGCTATTGGGCAGAACAAAGAGGCGGAATGTTGCTATTTGAGGCAGCCTCTAAGGAGGAAGCAGAAGCAATTGTCGCTGATGACCCGTTGGTAAAACACGGCTGCGTCAACTATCAACTTTACGAATGGCGAATAGTTATGGAATAACACACACTTACTGGTTTTTCATGTTATGCTTTTAGAAGACCTGGATCTATGCGATTGCAACACCCAAATCTTGTCAGAACCGGAAGGTAGCAGCAACACGGGAGGCTTGTAATAGGCGTAGTCTCCGGGTCGCCCTATTTTTAGGAGCGGTCAGCAACAATGGCTGGTTTTGGAGATATTGTTCAAAAAGCTTTTTACCTCGGTGTTGGATTAGCTTCTTACGCAGGTGAGAAAGCAGGGGGGAAATTAGCCCAAGTGCGATCGCAAGTCCAAAAACTGGCAGATGAAATGGTGGCAAAGGGCGAAATGAACACAGAAGAAGCCCGCCGCTTTGTTGAAGAAATGATGAAGCAAGCCCAACAAGCCCAACCATCTGCTGAAACCTCCGAGAAAACACCTCCTTCGGAACCTCGCCGGATTGAAATTTTAGAGGAAGATGAAGAACCAACGGTGAAAGAGGGATCAAGTGATGAGAATGTGGATAAATTGCGTCAAGAAGTGCTAGACCTGCAAAACGAGTTAAAAAGATTGCAACGCGATTAATAAAAAGTATTTTTTACTCGATATAAATGGCAATAAGTGGCACCTTGACATGGCACTTCATATAGAAACTTGATAAGATACATTGCCTAGTGTGTATTCTAGTGCTTCCACCCAGATAACACAAAGCGTCCTGTTTATAGCCTGCAAGGGTGTCAAGTTTATGGAACAGTGGCAAAAGGATTTAGCAGAAATCGTTGAAACAGTTGCTGATGAAGTAGAGCGTTTCTTCCTGGGAATGAGTGAAATGGTTGACGCTTTTTTTGAGCTAACGGAAGAAATTACTGAGCAAGTCCCTAATATTGTTACTGAAGTCGATCAGTATTTACAGGATTTAGCTGAACCAATGTTTGAGGCTTACTGGGAACTGGAAGACATGGTAGCAGATGTAGATCCAGGTTTTCCTTATTCAGTTGAACCTACATCTGAAAAAAATCCTGCCTGCATCGGTTGTACTCATTACCACGGTCAAGTTTATAGTGGTAATTTGTTAGTTTGTGCCATGCACCCCCACGGTTGTGAAGATGAGAATTGTCCAGACTGGGAGAAGGAAGAGTATTGAGGGGGGAGTAGAGACGCGAAAAATCTTTGTCTGTACAAAATTAATAAAAAAACGTAAAGATAAGTAAAATAACCAATGACAAATGACAAATGACAACTGACAAATTCCCTGAAATGAAGTATGGTGAACGCGATATTGCGGAAGGTAAATTAATTACCTTTCCAAATCCGCGTGTGGGGAGACGATATGACATTAATATTACTTTGCCGGAATTTACTTGTAAATGTCCATTTTCTGGCTATCCTGACTTTGCGACAATTTACGTTACATATATACCTGATGAACGGGTAGTAGAATTGAAGGCGCTTAAACTTTACATTAACAGTTACCGCGATCGCTATATTTCCCACGAAGAATCTGCCAACCAAATTTTAGATGATTTTGTGGCTGCTTGTGACCCTTTAGAAGCCACTGTGAAAGCAGATTTTACGCCTCGTGGCAATGTACATACTGTGGTTGAAGTGCGTCATCATAAGTACCCATCATAAAAACTTTGGGTGTTGCTGAATAGGGATATGAATCTGGATGTAGAGACGTTGTAATGCAACATCTCTACAAGGATTCTGAAATTACGCAAAATTATTTTTCATACTCCAATTAGCAATGCCAAACTTTGGTTTTTAGTGAAGACGAACATTTTTACTCAGGTTGATTAAGCGGACACGATCTAAATTAAAAACTAGTTATTTTGCAATTCTGTTTGCAGCAGATTGTACTTGAAGCACAACTTTTTTAGATAAAGGAATATATCCGAGTTCCAAACTGGATTTTTGCCCCTCAATCAAAGCCCAATCAATAAATTTTTTTAGCGCTTCGCCTTTGACTCGGTTGGGATATTGCTGATAAGTTAAAACCCAGCTATAAGTAACGATGGGATAAGACTGGGAACCTGTAGGATCGTTGATAAAAGCAATCAAGTTATCGGCGGGTAACTTCACTGACTCCAAAGTTTGAGCTACAGATTCTGGTGTCGGCGTAATATAATTACCAAATTTATTTTCCAAAGCAGCCACAGGAAGTTTATTTTGTTTGGCGTAGACGTATTCTACATAGCCAATAGCTCCTGGGATCTGTTGCACTAACGCGGTAACACCTTCGTTACCCTTTCCACCAATTCCCACTGGCCATGCGACAGCTTTACCTGCTGCAACTTTGCTGTTCCATTCTGGACTTATAGCACTTAGATGTTGCGTCAACACACTTGTAGTTCCACTACCATCAGTGCGGTGTACAACCTGAATCGGTAGATTGGGCAAATTTACCCCTGGATTAGCTACAGCTATTCTCGGATGATTCCAATTCGTAATTTTTCCGAGAAAGATATCTACATAAACTTGGCGTGATAGCTTTAAACCATTTGGCAGATTGACTGGAGGTGACTGGGGGGCGGGCGTGAGGTTGTAAGCTAGCACTATGGAACCAGCAGTCATGGGCAAAGCAATCACTCCCCTTTTGATCTTAGCTGCTTGTTCATTTGTAATTCCCACATCACTAGCTGCAAAGTCTACAGTACCTTCAATCAGCTGTTGCACTCCAGCGCTGCTTCCTATAGCTTGATAGTTAATTTCCACATTGGGATTTTGCTGGTTGTAATCTGAAAGCCAGCGTTCATACAAAGGCGCAGGAAAACTTGCCCCAGCACCAACGAGAGAAACGTGCTTGATTTTTTTATTATCGGTAGTACAAGAAGCGATACTCAACAATATAGCGATTACAGGTAGTAGGCAAACCCGTCGTTTAAATTGAAGTTGAGCAGATATACAAAACTTTAGTTCCAATGCTTAATAATTTTCCAATCTGTAGCTGTGTAGGTGTAATTAATTGTAAAACGAGGAAAATAAATTTGAAATACAAAGGTACGCAAAGTTTTCAGTTATGGTATGCGTACCTTTGCATTTAAACTTCAATAGCCGTCTCTTTTTCCTCAATTTTTGGCTCTGAACTAAGCCGATCTAAAATTTCTAAAACCTCTTGTTCAAAAGCAACTTGGGCGCGGTTAGTTTTGCCACCAACATATAAGAGATCGCCTTTTTGCAATGCCCATATTTGTGAATGAGAAAAGTAACTCATCACCACACCCAACATTAGTAAACCAAATCCTGAGTAAACAATTGGTATGCCTGGATCGGCTTTAATTTGCAAGCCAGTGCTGCCAATAATATCCAGAATTTTCAACTTCACGCCATTGACTTCGGTTGACATCCCAGCGCGGACAGTATCAACTAATTTACCTTTGGGATCATAAATTAATACCATCCCTTGCAAGTCTTTGGCTAGTAAAGAAACACCCTCACTCAAATCCGGTTTAGTAGGAACCCACGTACCCCAAATGCGCCCTTGTCCTTTAGTGTTCAATAGCGCCATTGGTAATTGAAAAATCGGGCTGTTGTTAAATTGGACGCGAACACCTGCAATTCCCCAATCAGTTTGGTAGAAGGTTATGCCCCGATAGCGCAGAGGCTCGTTAACAAAAATCTTTTTGTGGTCAACTTCCTCTCCCTGCTTATTTAAGACAGACATATCAGAATAAAATTGATCGATGCCGCCAGATGGAGTGTAGTCAATCCAAAAACGATTGACGCGCACAGACCAATCTTTCGAAACTTGGGCAGCTAAAGGGCCAGCATCGACAATATTTGTCACTTGAAATGTATCACCACTGGCAATCATTTCCTGTGCCATAAACCCAGTCATCGCCCCCCAAATTCCCCCTATTAGAATAGCTACGATACCAATATGAACGATAATTGGGCCGATGCGTCCGACTATTCCTTTGCGGGCATAGAGGATATTTTCTTTTTCTTGATCTGGAAAAATTTTATAGCGGCGTTTCTGTAATAGTTGGCTGAGAGAATTTAGAGAACCATTATCTAGTTCTGCACTTAAAGCTAATTTTTGAAATTGCCGTGGTTCTTCGTAATATTTCCAGCGCTGGGCGGCTTTTAAAGCTGGTAACTGTCGGGTAAAAGAACAAGCAGTTAAGCTAGTACCAAATAAGATGAGTAATGCTAAAAACCACCAAGTACGATATACATGGTCTAAGCCAACTACCTGAATTACCTTCCAAGTTAAGAAACCAAATAAAGCTGGATGTTCTGGGTAGTTAGCCTGGTAAAATGCGGGTGATTGACCTTGTTCAATTACAGTACCGGTGGAACTAAAGATTGCAATCAACAGCAATAGTGCGATCGCTAGTCGTAAGTTAGTCAGTACGGGCAAAAGCTCTTGCCGTAAGAACTTACCAGGTATTGCCCACCATTTTAATTCTTTGGACGCTGAATCTTCTAAAGTCATTACGTGTAAAATCTAACAAAGTATTGATATTAAAAACTGCCAAGGGGAATCCGAGAAATTAAGGAAAACACACCGAATCCTACCAACAGCGCTCCGCTAACTGGGTTAATCCAACCAGACCAGCGACGCAATTCTAGTAATTTTTTAATTGAAGCTGTAAAAGTACCCGCCAAAATCAATGGTGCTACATAACCGACTGTGTAAGAAAGTAGCAAAACAGCGCCTAAAATTAAGTCTTGAGTATTGGCAATCCAACCCAGTAAACTGGCTAAAACAGGCGTGCTACAAGGAGATGCAACTAAGCCAAAAGTCAGCCCCAGTAAATAAGAACGCAATCCTATAGGTAAATCTTGGGAAATCCAATTCGTTTCGCCCAAAGATGGAAATTGCAGAGGTAGTGCTTTTAGTAAGTTCAGCCCCATGAGAATGGCGATAATGCTGACGATAATCGGCAAACCAATTCCCACTTGTCCATAGACTTTTCCTACCAAAGCTGCTATTATTCCCATCCCGGCTAATGTAGTTGCTAATCCAAAAGCAAACCAAGTTGATTGAGCAGCTGCTTGCAAGCGGTTTTTGGCTTCATAACCGCCGATGTAACCAATGGTAATTGGCAGCATAGAAAGCATACAGGGTGTAAGACTGGTGAGCAAGCCAGCGCCAAAGATGATACCAACACTGACCACGCTAAGGTGTGCCAGTTGGTTAGAAACGAGGCTGTTGGCAAATTGTTCTAGTTGGTAAATTTGGGTTTGCAGGTTATCAAGCATGGGGAGTTTCTGAGCGGGAAATGCTTACTCTGCTTGAATTGTAGCTTATTTTTGTCTGTAGAGTTAGCAGAAGTGATTATCTCAAGCTGATATCATCTAAATTTCATCTGCCCAAAGAAATGTATCTAAAATACAATTAAGCTCGAATTATCTCGGAAGAAGCACTGCTGGAGCATTTAGCATGATGATTGCATTACCCGGATTTAAAATTGTCACTTTGTTAAAAGCAGGGGTAAAAGCAGTCATATATCGTGGAATCAAGGTTAAAGACCAGTGTCCGGTAATTATCAAAGGGCTACGTCCAGAACAGTGTACACCCAATAATATTGAACAACTCAAATATGAGTATGCGATCGCTCAAAGGTTAAATATTGCCGCCGCAGTCAAGGTTTACGCCTTAGAGATGCACCAGGGAATCCCTTATTTGATTATGGAGGATTTTGAGGCGCGATCGCTCGATCAGTTGCTAGACCAATTTCAAGAACCTATTTCATTCTTAAAAATTGCTATTGAAATTACCAGCAACCTGGCACAAATTCACACTCATAACATTGTCCACAAGGATATTAAGCCACAAAATATCTTAGTTAATCTCGAAACCAGTCAGGTTAAAATTGCCGATTTTGGAATTGCTGCTTTTATTCCATATCAGCAGCAAATAGTTAGCAGTTCCAGTCGAATTGAAGGCAGTTTACCTTATCTTGCACCTGAACAAACCGGACGGATGAATCGAGGAATCGACCATCGTAGCGATTTGTATTCACTGGGAATCACCTTTTATGAGATGCTGACAGGTCAGCTACCATTTCAAGGCAAAGACCCATTAGAGTGGGTGCATTGTCATATTGCCCAATCTCCGCCATATCCGAAAAAGCTCAACCATGATATTCCCCAAATGCTCTGTGACATCATTATCAAATTGTTGTCTAAGGTTGCAGAACAGAGATATCAAAGCGCTTTAGGTTTGCAATTTGATCTGGAAAAATGCTTAAAGCAATTGGAGACAACTGGAGAAATTCAATCCTTTGTTTTAGGTGAGCAAGATATCTCAGAGCGCTTTCAAATTCCCCAAAAATTATATGGGCGAGAACAAGAACTTGCCAAGCTTCTCCAAGCATTTGAGCGAGTTGTTAGTCAAGGGAAACCAGAAATTGTCCTCGTCTCTGGCTATGCTGGAATTGGGAAATCTTCTTTAGTTAAGGAGATTCACAAGCCGATTGTGCGAGAACGTGGAGTTTTTATCTCTGGTAAATTTGATCAGTACAAACGAGATATTCCTTACTCCACAATTGTTCAAGCTTTTCAAACACTTGTTAGACAAATTTTAACTGAGCCAGAAGAGCAACTCGCCAATTGGAAAAAGCGAATACAAGCAGCATTAGGGAACAATGGTAGATTAATCGCCGATGTAATTCCAGAAGTTGAATTAATCATTGGCGAACAGCCACCTATACCAGAGTTGGGACCTGCTGAATCTCAAAATAGATTTAATTTAGTGTTTGAGAATTTTATCAGCGTATTTTCGCAAAAGGAGCATCCACTCACGGTTTTTTTAGATGATATGCAGTGGGCAGACAGTGCTACTTTAAATTTAATTCAAACCGTCATTACTGGGTCTAGTATCCATTATCTCTGCTTTATTTTAGCCTATCGAGATAATGAAGTAGATGTTGTGCATCCCTTTAGTTTAATGATGGAGAAGATTTGCCAGCAGGGAGTTAGAAAAACTGAAATTATTCTTACTCCCTTAAATCTTGTTTATGTAAATCAATTGATTGCTGATACATTGCATAGTTCAGCAGAACGAGTAAAACCTCTTGCTCAATTGATTATCCAAAAAACTGATGGTAATCCTTTCTTTGTCAATGAATTTCTGAAAACACTGTATCAAGAAAATCTGCTGATTTTTGAACCCCCTCAATCCCCCACACCTCTTTCATCCCCCCTTGGTAAGGGATGGCAATGGGATTTAGCTCAGATTGAAGCCCAAGGTATTACAGATAATATTGTCAACTTGATGATTGGGCGGATGCAAAAGCTACCAGCCGCAACTCAAGAAGTGCTTAAATTAGCCTCCTGTATTGGTAATCGCTTTGATCTAGAAGTTTTAGCGATCGTTGGTGAACAATCTATTCAAGAAACAGCAAATGCTCTTGTTGAAGCAATTTTAAGAGGATTAATTATCCCCATAGAGTCAGATGAAACAACTGGTAGAAACTATCGTTTTTATCATGACCGAGTTCAACAAGCTGCTTATGCCTTAATTGCTGATGAATCAAAGTCGATAGTTCATCTGACCATTGGGCGACTTTTACTGAAAAATTCTAGTTATGAACAAGTAAACGAGCAAATTTTTGATTTAGTAAATCAACTAAATCTCGCGGTTAATCTGATTATTGAACAGACAGAAAAAGATGAATTGGTAAGATTGAATTTAATCGCTGCTAAAAAAGCAAAAGCATCTACAGCCTACACTCCTGCTAAAAGACTTTTTAAAGTTGCTATGAATCTTTTAGCTGAAAATGCCTGGATAGAGCAATATGAACAAACATTTACTTTATTTAGAGAACTAGCTGAATGTGAATTCTTAACCGGGAATTTAGAACAAGCGGAACAATTATTTGAGTTACTATTGCTCAAAGCAGAATCTCATGTAGACAAATCTAATATTTACATGCTGCAAATCAGACTCTATCAAGTCGCGGGTAGATATGAAGAGGCGCTGACATTAGGATTAAAAGCTTTAAAACTTTTTGAGGTGACATTCCCTGATACAGATGAGGAAGTGCAAGCTGCGATCGCAATTGAAAGAAACCAGATATCAACTAATTTAGATAACAGACAAGTATCTGATTTAATTAATGCTTTAGCAATCGAAGACCTCAATATTAAAACAGTAATTAGTTTGTTAACAACTTTGGGTCCGCCTACTTATCTTGGTAGACCTCATCTCTTTCCTTTAGTCGTACTTAAAGCAGTTAACTACTCACTCAAGTTTGGGAATACGGCAGATTCCTGTTTTGCTTACAGTATGTATGCGATGTTGTTGGTTTCTATCTTCCATGATATTCCTACAGGCTACGCATTTTCTGAGATGACAATTCAATTAAATGAAAAGTTTAACGATTTGAAACTTAGAGGAGTTGTTCTACACATTCATGGAAGTCATATCAACGTTTGGCGTAATCACATTGCTACCGATATTCCCTTTTTAGAACGGGGATTTGTTGGCTGTGTGGAAGCAGGCGATGTGACGATGGCAAACTACAATGGTTATCAAGGCTCGTGGCAAATTATTCAATTAGGCTCTCCGCTTTCAGATACATATAAATCTTTAGATAAATATATTGTATTCGCCCGCCAGTCTAAACATGAGGCTGTCTATCAGACAATCAGACTACAGCAGATGTTGCTGATGAATCTGCGCGGACTCACTCACCAAAGCTTGACTCTAAGCAATGATGAATTTGATGAATTATACGCTTTATCTATTCTTACCGATGCAGGTTTTGTCAGTGGAATTATTTTTTATCACATTATCAAATTAATTATATTTTTTACTTATGGGCAATATGCAAAAGCACTAAAATGTGCATTAAAATTATCCAAATTTCCCGTTACAGCACTGGCATTACCCATTGAAACAGATTATATTTTATATTACTCACTGACTTTAACAGCTCTTTATCCAACAGTATCTTTTCCAGAGAAAGAACAGTTTTTGCTAACTCTAGAATCCCATCACCAACAATTACAATACTGGGCTTACCACTGCCCTGAAAACTTCTTACACAAGTCTCAATTAGTAGCTGCCGAAATAGCTCGAATTCAAGGTAGAGACTTGGAAGCAATGCGCTTTTATGAGCAATCAATTGCTTCAGCCCGTGAGCAGGGATTTGTGCAATATGAAGCTTTGGCTAATGAGCTAGGCGCTAAGTTTTACTTGGAGCAAGAGTTTGATTTAATTGCCAAAACCTACTTGCAAGAAGCGAAAAATACATATCTGCGCTGGGAGGCATCTGCTAAAGTTAAGCACTTAGAAGAATCCTATCCTCAGTTATTGCCACAACAACAGCTTATTTCTAATGGAACATTTATTACCACAGGCGAGCATTTAGACTTTTTATCAGTAGTTAAAGCCTCTCAAAGCATATCTAGTGAAATTGTTTTTTCGCGGTTGTTGAAGACATTAATGCAAATTGTTATCGAGCAAGCAGGGGCAGAAATTGGTTATTTGTTGCTTGAACACGAGCAAAATCTGGTAATAGAAGTAGAAGCTAAAGTTAATTCCCATGCTGAAAAACTCAATGTTTCTCGACCTGTATTTGATGGCGAAATTTCACAAGTTATTCCGCAATCAATGCTGAATTATGTTCAGCGAACTCAAGAAACAGTGATTTTGCAGAATGCTACTGAGCAAAATATGTTTTCTGGAGATGAGTATGTAATCCAAAAACAACCCAAATCAGTGCTTTGTTTACCGATTGCACGTCAGTCGAAATTACTTGGTATTTTATATTTAGAAAACAATCTCATCCCCAGCGCCTTTACACAGGAAAAACTTTCCGTACTAGATATTTTGACAGTTCAAATTGCTATTTCTCTAGAAAATGCTCGTCTTTATCAAGGTTTAGAGAATAGCCAAGAACAGCTTAACCTGGCATTGAAATCCGGTAAAATTGGTGTTTGGTGTTGGGATATCGCCAATGATTTGTTTGACTGGGATGAGCAGATTTATCAACTATTTGGGTTAACACCTGAAACTTTTGTTGCAACCTCTGAAGCCATTTTAGCTCGTCTGCATCCAGATGATAGCCCATTGCTGGCTCAATCGTTGAGTCGAGCAATTAATAAGGGCGTAGAGCATGATTTAGAATATCGAATTATTTGGGATGACGGCAGTATCCGCTACCTAGCCTGCCGTGGAAAAGCTTTTTTCAACGAAGCAGGTAAAGCCACACACATGAGTGGTGTTGTGCTTGATATCACCGATCGCAAACAAGCTGAAGCCGAACGTATCCAACTGATTCAAGAGCAAACCGCGCGACAGGAAGCAGAAGCCGATCAGCAACGAACAGCATTTTTAGCTCAAGTCAGTGCAACCCTCGCTTCTTCCCTCGATTACGAAAACACGCTAGCAAGTGTGGCAAACTTAGTTGTGCCTTACTTCGCCGATTGGTGCAGCGTTGATCTGCTACTAGACAACCAATCAATTAATCGGGTAGCAGTTGCTCACCGAGATCCAGAGAAAGTTAAACTCGGTTGGCAACTTCATCAGCATTATCCGAGAAAGTTGGATGAACCAGGAGGCGTACCGAAAGTACTGCGTACAGGAATTCCTGAAATGGTAACTGAAATCTCAGATGCACTATTAGTAAAAGGCATCCAAGATGCAGAACATCTAAGGATTATACGTGAAATCGGTTTAAAGTCCTGTATAATGTTGCCCTTGATGGCACGTGAAAGAATTTTTGGTGCAATTTCCTTTTTTACAGCAGAATCAGAACGTCGTTACAGCACATCTGACTTGTCACTAGCTGAAGATATTGCCCATCGAGCGGCGATCGCCATTGATAATGCCTGTCTTTACCAAGAAGCACAGCAAGCACAAAAAACCGCAGAACAAGCCTTAGAGCGCATTGCCCGTCTCCAATCGATTACGGCTGCACTTTCAGAATCGCTGACACCAACCCAAGTCTCTGAAGTCATTGTAGAGCAAAGCATGGCTGCCTTAAAAGCCAGTTCAGCCCTCGTCGCCTTGCTGAATGAAAACAAGACTGAACTAGAAATTGTGCGGGCGGTTGGCTATAAGCAAGATTTGGTAGACGCTTGGCGGTATTTTCCTATTGATTCACCTTCGCCTTTAGCCGAAGCTGTGCAGACTGGACAACCTATTTGGGCTGAATCGAAACAAAATAGAATAGCTCGTTACCCTCATCTAGCTGAAGCTTACGCCCAATATGACATTGATGCCTGGATTTCTATTCCATTGATGGTAGAAGGTTCAGCAGTTGGAGGTATAACTTTAGGATTTCTCCAACTTCAAGAACTTAGTGAAGAAGATCAAGCGTTTATCTTGGCTGTTGCTCAACAATGCGCCCAAGCGATCGCTCGCGCCCACCTTTACGAAGCCGAACGAGCGGCGCGAAACGCTGCGGAATCAGCAAACCGCATCAAAGATGAATTTTTAGCTGTGCTATCCCATGAGCTGAGAACCCCGCTTAACCCCATTCTGGGTTGGACAAAGCTGATGCGGAGTCGCAAACTTGATCAAGCAACAAGCGATCGCGCCCTCGAAACCATTGAGCGCAACGCCAAGTTACAAACCCAATTGATTGAAGATTTGCTTGATGTTTCCCGCATCCTTCAGGGTAAACTTAACCTCAACTTCGGCCCCATTAATTTGTTATCAGTCATTGAAGCTGCGATCGAAACAGTGCGTTTATCAGCACAGGCTAAATCCATTCAGATTCAGACAATTATTGAATCTGGTGTTGGGCCAGTTTTAGGTGATGGCAATCGATTGCAACAAGTCATTTGGAATATTCTTTCCAATGCCATTAAGTTTACTCCTAGTGGAGGAGAGGTAAAAATTAAATTAGAGCAGGTTGGCTCACAGGTACAAATCTGCGTAACTGACACAGGGAAAGGGATTGCACCTGAGTTCTTACCTTATGTCTTTGATTATTTCCGTCAAGCAGATGGGGCCACAACCCGGAAATTTGGCGGTTTAGGTTTAGGATTAGCGATCGTCCGGCATCTTGTAGAACTTCACGGGGGAACTGTGCAAGTAGAAAGCCTGGGTGAAGAAAAAGGAGCAACCTTCACCGTCCGACTTCCATGTTTACAGGATGAAAGGAAAGGAATCAAAAATAAAATAAATACCTCCTCACTGCTGCCAGATCAATCTTTACCTTTATCTGGCTTAAAGATCCTTGTGGTCGATGATGATGCAGATATGCGAGAATTTTTACCTTTCATGCTGGAGCAATATGGTGCAACGGTGACAGCTGTAGCTTCAGCCATTGCAGCTTTAACTGCACTGAGTCAATCCCAGCCAAATTTGATTATTAGCGATATTGGGATGCCAGAAATGGATGGTTATATGCTGATGCGACAGATCAGGAGCTTGGAACCAGAGCAAGGCGGGACAATTCCTGCGATCGCTTTAACTGCCTATGCTGGAGAAATGGATTATCAGCAAGCGATCGCTGTTGGATTTCAACAACATATTTCCAAACCTGTAGATCCAGAAGAATTGGTAAAGGCGATCAGGTCATTAATTAAAAGTTTGTAGCCAGCTGCTCTAGCCCTACTTTGTTCGCGTAGCATCTCAAAGAGAGGTCTGGATCTGCTCACTATGGGATGCAGACAATATTGTTTTATGGTTTAAATGAGGGGTCTGACCCTCTATCCATCATCTGTATCCGTCAGTGGAAAAGGGTTTTGGTCAAAATTTAATTGTTAGTAATCAATTTCCACCCTTATTCACAGGATGACGCTAGCTAAACAAGCGATTAAACTATGGATAATATCAAGGCTATTGTTGCTTTTAGCACAACTTACATAAATTTCATCGCATTCTTAAATTTAAAATCTCATCCTGCTATATAAAATATCAGTTATGTCAGTGTATCAAGGAAGTTATGGGGAAACCACCGATTTGATTATTGGTGTTCACAACCAAGAAAACCTCGAATTACCAACAAATTCTGCTCCTGTCGGCGCTCTTGCCACAAGAAAAGGAAATTTTTCTACGTTTCTTGCTCCCCTGACTCAGGATACTTTTAAGCAGGTCGTTCAGGATGTCGAGCAAAAATTACAGATTGTCCATCAAACCCTATCAATGCTGGATTCCCAGGGGTTTGAAACTCTTCTGCAAGAAATGTTGCATTCGATTACCTTGAAAACCGGGGAATTACTGGGAGCAGACCGGACAACAATATTTTTATTGGATGAAGAAAAACAAGAACTCTGGTCGATTTTAGCTGAGGGGGAAGGCGATCGCTCTTTAGAAATTCGTATCCCCGCCAATAAAGGAATTGCTGGGGAAGTCGCTACTTTCAAACAAGTTATCAATATTCCTTTTGATTTTTATAACGATCCGCGATCGCATTTTGCCCAAGAACAAGAAAAAAGAACTGGCTACCGCACCTACACCATGTTGGCTTTGCCACTGTTAAATGAACATGGACAGTTAGTTGCAGTAGTACAATTACTGAATAAATTAAAATCTGGGAATAATCACGCCGCTCCCCTTGCCGAGCGCGTTGATACCAAAGGTTTTCTCTCTTGTGATGAACAATTATTTCAAGAATTTGCCCCTTCAATTCGCCTAATTTTAGAATCCTCGCGCTCTTTTTATGTCGCCACCCAAAAACAAAGAGCAGTGGCGGCGCTCATGAAGGCCATCAAGTCCCTCTCTCAAAGCAGTCTCGACTTAGAAGACACCCTAAAGCGGGTGATGGATGAAGCCAAGGAACTGATGAATGCCGATCGCAGTACACTATGGTTAATAGACCATGAGCGCGATCAATTGTGGACGAAAATCACTCAGGATGATGGTTCAACTAAAGAATTACGAGTCCCTGTAGGTAAAGGCTTTGCGGGTATAGTAGCGGCTTCTGGCAAGAAATTGAATATTGCCTTTGATTTGTACGATGATCCTGACTCTGATACAGCCAAACAACTCGATCAGCAAAATGGCTATCGCACTTGTAGCTTACTTTGTATGCCAGTATTTAACGCCGATCAACAATTGATTGGCGTTACCCAACTCGTAAATAAGAAGAAAAGTGGTGATTTTCCACCCTATAATCCAGCTGATTGGCCCAAAGCTCCCGACTGCTTCCAAGCTAGCTTTGACCGCAACGATGAAGAATTTATGGAAGCTTTTAATATTCAAGCCGGAGTAGCGCTGCAAAATGCCCAGTTGTTTGCCACAGTTAAGCAACAAGAACAAATGCAACGAGATATTCTGCGTAGTCTTTCCAATGGTGTGGTTTCCACTGATAAAACTGGATTAATTATCGCCGCTAATGAAAGCGCCCAACGTTTGCTAGGACTGGGAGTAGATGAACGTTTAGAAGGTAAATTAGTTAATGATGTTATTGGCATCAAAGAAGGTGACTTTAGCAAGTGGTATCAGGATGCTTTACATGCGGTTGACTTAAAAGGCCGCCAGCAGTATTACCCCGATCGCACACTCTTAACTACTGGTACAGAGCAGCACAGTATTAATTTATCCATTAACACAATTGCCGATGCCAGCGACAACGAGCAAGTGCGGGGGGCGCTGGTGGTGATGGAAGATATCAGTGATGAGAAGCGGCTCAAAAGTACGATGTACCGCTACATGACCCAGGAATTAGCGGAAGAACTGCTGAAATTGGATGATGCTAAACTAGGAGGCGATCGCAAAGAAGTTTCGATTTTATTTTCTGATATTCGCGGCTACACCACTTTGACAGAAAACTTGGAAGCAGAAGAAGTGGTAAGTATGCTCAATGAATATTTTGAATCAATGGTGGAGGCAGTCTTTAAACATAAAGGCACTCTTGACAAATACATTGGCGATGCAATTATGGCTGTGTTTGGTTCTCCTCTCGCATTAGAAGAACATGCTTGGATGGCAGTGCAAACATCCTTAGAAATGCGCCATCGCCTGCACGAATTTAATCAACGTCGCTATGTAGATGATAAGCCCAGAATTAAAATCGGCATTGGTATCAACTCAGATACTGTGATTAGTGGGAATATTGGCTCTAGTAAACGGATGGAATTTACCGCCATTGGTGATGGTGTTAATCTTGGCTCTCGATTAGAAAGTGTCAGCAAACAATATGGTTGCGACATTATTATTAGCCATAACACTTTTAAACCCTGCCAAGATAATATTTGGGCTAGGGAACTAGATTACATTCGTGTCAAAGGCAGAAATGAGCCAGTAGCTATATATGAATTACTGGGTTTACGTTCCAACCCAATTGAAAGCGAAAAATTGCAAGTGATTGAGCATTATCACAAAGGACGCGAGTATTATCTCAAACGCGATTTTAACCGTGCTAGGGCTGAATTTGCCCTAGTTTTAGCAGCAGACAACCAAGATAAAGCTGCTATGTTGCATCTTTTACGGTGTCAGCATTGGTTACAATCACCTCCAACAGAGTCAGATTGGGATGAAGGTGTCTGGACATTTCAAGAGAAATAACTAAATCGAACCACTAATTATCATCTTTCTTGAGTTTGCAGCTAGAGACTGGAAACTCAAGAAAAATTGAGTATTTATTAAAAATAAAAATCTATTTAAATTATTTTTTAAAATATCTTAATATTTCTCAATGAAGTTTAAAAAATCTTGGGAGTGGATTAAGAATCAATTAAGATAAGTCGCTTTGTAAAGGTTAATTGATATTTCTTGTCAAACTGCTGGTGAAGTTAGAAACTAAGAAATACAACACACGCAATTATTTTATGACTGCTATTTCTAGCCTTGAATTCAAACGACCAATTTGGCAAACCGCTATAATATTGACTTTGGGCTTTTGGCTCAGTGCTAGTTTAGTTTTAGACTGGGTAATTATGCCTAGCCTTTATCTTTCTGGCATGATGAGTCAAGCTGGTTTTACAACAGCAGGCTATACGATTTTTTGGAACTTCAATCGGATGGAATTATTGTCTGCTGCTGTAGTCCTGACAGGGGCATTAGCTTTGGGTAAAACCCAATATCACTGGCGCATTGGCAGTATTATTTTATCTGGACTGCTACTAACTATAGCTGTGCTTGACACTTATTTCTTAACTCCGCAAATGTGCGCCATAGGAGTTCAGTTAAACCTATTTGAAGCAGCAGCAGCTATTCCATCGACAATGAATTTATTACACGGTAGTTATTGGGTACTGGAAGTAGTTAAGTTGGTGGCTGGTGGTACACTTTTAAGCTGGTCCTGGCGGGAACAAGTTTAAGTAGATGGAGAATTATAACGGTGAGAATATTTACTTATAAATCTCACACCAAAGACGCAAAGAAATTCTTTGCGTCTTTTTGCTACATATAGTTTATGGGTTAATGAATGCAATATTTATGACGGGCTACGCCTACGCGGTCAATTTTATATTTATATTGGTGACTTTTAAAGCTTGAGATTATTCGGTTAAATTGCTATTATAAAATGATTCAGTTATCTATTAAGTGTAATTAAATAAGCAGGCAAAATTTCTTTTACTGTACATTTTTAGGCCTCCCGGATATTAGAGCAAAAAAATACTGAAAGATAATATTAATTAGTTTTCATGCTTACTTTACTGATTTATCATGAAGTTTAGATATTTCTTCTAACTTTTTTTGAAAATTATAGTAATCTAAATTTTAGTGAGTACGTTACTTGTTATCTACCATTTAGCTAGGAAATAGCTATTTTGCAGGTATGTACTACTAATCAAGAATTTAACTGTAAGTTCTTGAATTTGTCACTTCAAATTGTGCCGGGTGAATATTTCGCCCTAAACAACATTAGAACCCGTTTCCAGTACTTATGAAGAGATTCCCTTCTGCTGGTTTGGTCGCCTGTGCATCTCACCACACACCATTATGGCGACAATTGCCAGCTAACTCATCCTTGGTCGGAGGTTTCCCATTCTTGTTGTGCAATTGGTAAGTAGGTTGGTGCAATTAAAGCTAACTAGCAAAGACTGTCATTTGTCCTTTGTCATTGGTCATTAGTAAGGACTTTAAGACTATTTACGTTTCGTAACATAATTTGGTTTATTTCTACCAACTTACTTAGTTTTGCCCAGTCCCAACACTAAGAGTTGCTCTACAAGCTCAAGACCTAAGTAAAACATTGGGCTTTTTGAATGCTTAGTTTTTAATAATACTTTTTTTATTGATGAAGTTTCCCTCAAGAATAAACTTCTAGAAAAAGTATCCGATAACTTTAGTCATGGCGATCAAAACATTGCTTTTCAGTACTGAATTAATCCATAAAAGCCTTGATAAACGAGCTTTTCCGTCTACAGCACTGGAGATTTTGATTGCTTGAAACTTAAGTATGAGGGGCAAAAAAAAACTTTTCTAAGAGAACTAAAGTATCTGGAATTTTAGGCTACTAGATACGGAGAACAATGATACTTTTGTGACTGATGGGCGAGAGCCAATAGTCTATCTGTTGCACTTGAGTTACTGTTAGATTGGCTAGATTAGCAAAAGATACAGAAAACCAATCTAGTTTTTGAAATACTATATCCTGGCAACCAGTCGGGCCATTTTGCTATTGGGCAATAATATGGATTGGTTTAGTTGTAATTCGTGCTTTCTAGCTTAACAGAGATTGGTTAATTAAGAGTTGGGGGGTGTGGAATCTCTGTACTAACTCAAATGTGACCGCTATATTTATCTGATAGTGCTTCCAACAAAGTCGCAGTGAATTCCGAAAAGGTAATTCACTAATTTCGCCTGCAATGTTAATTTTATTCCAGAGCTATCCCAATGAAGACACTTCCGATTAATAGATACAGATTTTTTCAAAAGCTCCAGCCTTTATCTTTGTTGAAAAAAATCACTGGTAAGTCTGTTACTGGTTGTTTGCAGGTGTTTAGCACATCAGGCTCTTGGTCAATATATGTAGATGAAGGTAAACTAATTTATGCCTGCTACTCAGAGAAAATGTTTGAGCCACTTTACAGAAATTTGCAACGCTTGAGTCAGCAAATTTCTACTCTCCCTCATGAAATTCACGAACAGTTACGCGCGATATTTGAAACTGGGATTGAAAATCAGGCAATACCGAACCCAGATTATTTGGCTATTTGTTGGTTAGTTAATCAGAAATATATCAGTCCCTTTCAAGCGGCGATACTCATAGAGCAATTGGCGCTAGAAGTTCTGGAGTCATTTCTCAACTTAGAAGAGGGGAGTTATGAATTTATTCCTGAAAGCTTTCTAGATGACATGCCAAAGTTTTGTCATCTGAATCTCCGCTTACTGGTTGAACGATGTCAAACGCCCCAAAGCGTTGGCGTAGCCTCTCCTAGAGAAGCAGCCAATCCTCAGATTTCGCCAACTTCTCAATCACACCCCTCAGAATTGTTCAAAATCAATGAGCTAAAACCTAAGAACAAAAGTAGACCAAACTCTTTTAGAACAAACGGCTATAGACCACCAGTCTACTCTATTAATACTAATCAACATAGGGATCAGCGAATTACTGAACCTCCTGTAGACAAAAAAATTTACACCATCTTTTGTATTGATGACAGCCCTACGGTATTGAATACTATTCAAAGTTATTTAGATGAGCAAACCTTTTGTGTTGTGGGAGTTACCGATTCTTTAAAAGCTTTAATGCAGATTGTTCATACAAAACCCGACATCATTTTGTTGGATATTTCGATGCCTAATGTAGACGGATATGAACTCTGCTCTTTGCTACGTAAACACTCAAATTTTAAAAATACACCTGTAATTATGGTATCAGAAAAAGTAGGATTGATAGATAGAGCTAAAGCTAAGATGGTCAAAGCATCAGGCTATTTAACTAAACCTTTTACACAAGGAGATTTACTAAAAGTAATCTTTAAACATATTATTTAATTTTCTAATATAATAAATAACTCCACTTAATCAATATATTTTTTTGAGATTTAAGGTTAAGTATTATTTGGATGGCTAGTGTTCAAACTGTAGAAGATTGTCTGATTTAATTTAAATTAATTAATAATTATTTCAACTATAAGAGTTCCCACTCTATTAAGAGAATGAGTACTAACTAAGCTATATAAATTAATTTCCATGATTGGCAAATCACTCAATACGAATATTTTCTGGTAGAATTGACGACTTTAGTACGTCTGAGTAATTGGTATCTCCCTTAGTATTTCTAAAAGCGATCGCTCCAAAACTTCGCTGACAAGTTTATTACCTTGCAAATTGAGGTGAATGTGATCGTGATACAAACCTTGCGGGTTGTTCGTTGAATTGAATATCGGTAAAAAGTCTACATAGTTAATTTGCTGGGCTTTAGAAAAATCGCTCAAGCGTTGGCGGGCTTTAATTTCGTAATCGCGGGGGCCTGGTTCAGCAATTTCTCGCAGTAAGGGAGTCATAACTAGTAAAAATTGGCTGTTGCTTTGGCGAGTCAGGGCTTGAATTTTGCCGATCGCTTCCAAATTAATCCCCACGCGATCGCCTGCTTCATTTTGCACCGCTTTCATTTCGGGAATTGGCTTCTGCTTGACGATATAACGTTGCCACACTTCCGCTAACGCTAGGGGAGGTTTACTATCAGGATAGTTGCGATCGCGTCCTACGGGTAAAGAAGTGGGAGGAGTAGCAAACAAATCATCGGTATTAATTAATAACACTACTGCTTGGGCGTTGAAATGGCTAAACTTCTCTAAATAAGCTAACTCGTTCCTAGGCCCCCAAGAGTTAGCTGAAGCATTCAGCACCTCCACTTCTTGATAATTACGATGAGTGGATGATGCTAGAGAACGCATCATGATCGCTGATATTGTATTAGTCTGATCTGTCCACCAACCACCATTCGCAATAGAATCCCCTAACAGTAAAACTCGCAGCGTAGAAGGCGCGGGTGTTTTATTTATCGCACTACCTCGCATAGAATACTCATTAATTTCAATGCGATTACCAAAACGACGGGTACGCTGGTTAGGAGCCAATAAATAGCCAATCTGCTCATCGCCAATGTAAATTAGGGGATTACCAAAGCCTAAGAGCGATCGCAGTCCGATCTCGACTATCATAAACAATCCTAGAACCACCGCCAAAATTACGATCAGCGCCACTTTCACCTACCCACACCCTTTAATACCGTGTTGCTTCTCAACGATACTAACTGACACATTTGGCATTGGAAAGAGGCACAGGGGTGAGGTGTAGAAGGCAAAACTTTCTTTACTCCCCTAATTTCATCCAGTATCCTAGCATCTAAAATTAAGGGGATTAATATGTATTGGTATCTGTTTATAAGCTTTAAAAACAGCAATTACATGGCTATTAACTGTTTACCTAATATGTCTACTTTTGTGTAAGAGTATAGCAGTGTTTTCTAGTGATATAATTTTATATTACCAGTATTACTATGACTACAATTTTTATCATTTTATCAATTAATTAATTTCGCAAATTTTTTTTCGGGGGTAAGGTAGGATGATCAAAATAGCCACACGTAAATATTTAGGCAAACAAAATGTCTATGACATTGGAGTTGAGCGTGACCATAATTTTGCACTCAAAAATGGCTTTATAGCTTCTAATTGTTTCAATAAATCCCATTCGACCGCCTATGCTTATGTAACTTATCAGACAGCATATTTAAAAGCTAATTATCCATTGGAATATATGGCGGCCCTGTTAACGGCTAACAGTGGCGATACCGATAAGGTACAGAGATATATTACTAACTGTACAAACATGGGTATTCCCATAGATCCGCCAGACATTAATCGTTCTGGTGTTGATTTTACGCCGACATTGGGAAAGATTCTGTTTGGCTTTTCGGCGGTGCGTAACGTGGGACAGAATGCGATCGCCTGTATTTTAGAGGCGAGAAATGAGACAGGAGAGTTTAAATCTCTCGCTGATTTTTGCGATCGCGTGGATTTACGTGCTGTTAACCGTCGGACTCTGGAATCGCTGATTTACTGTGGAGCCTTTGACAAAATTGAATCCAATCGCCAACAGTTAATTAATGACTCAGAATTAGTGTATGATTGGGCACAATCTCGCGCCAAAGACAGAGCTAGTGGACAAGGAAATCTCTTTGACTTATTAGGCGATGGATTTTCTTCTACTCAGAATAAAAGAGCAAATAATGCCTTTGAAACTGCTCCTAAATCTAAACCTGTGACAGATTTGCCCCCACAGAAAAAGTTGCAGATGGAGAAAGAATTATTAGGTTTTTATGTATCAGATCATCCACTGAAATCCTTACGGCAAATAGCACCACTTTTAACTCCAATTAACCTTTCGCAATTGGGAGAGCAAAGGGAAGACACAAGGCTTTGTGCAGTTGTGATGTTAAATAACGTCAAAAAAGTGGTTACAAAAAAAGGCGATCAGATGGCAATTTTGCAAATAGAAGACCTAACCACACAATCAGAGGCTGTAGTTTTTCCTAAAACTTATGAACGTATTAGTTCCTTACTTCAAGTTGACACAAGATTGATTATTTGGGGGAAAGTAGACCGACGCGACGAGCAAACTCAATTTATTGTTGAAGATGCAGAACCAGTGGAAACAGTACAAATGGTAATGGTAGAGTTAAACCCCCAGCAAGCAGGTGATATGGAAAAACTACATCTCTTGAAAACAATTTTGCAAGAACATTCAGTAGACAAAGAAAAGGCAAAAATGCCAGTTATTGGAATTATCCAAACTGAAAAGTCTCGGAAACTTGTTCGCTTGGGTTGGCAATTTTCTGTACAAGATTCAAGAATAACCGTTCAAGCTTTGCAAAATGCTAGTTTTCCTGCTCATATCAAATCGCTCACTGGTAGCTAATACCAGAAGTGAAAAATCCACCAATACTCAAAAGCATCTGAAAAATTAGTTTTATTGAACTGTCAACAGTAAATTGCCTTAAGTATTCAGGGTTAGAAGCGTTTTTTTAGTTACTTATGCGGATGATAATTTCCTTGAGGGAGTGGTATCTTTTTATGCTAATACCCTTAAGGCTGCGACCGGGGGAAGGAGTTAAAACTTGATGAGCGTAAATGAGCTACATAAATTTGTTTCATACTGTAAAAGGATTCAACCCCAAACTCACGAGGACATTCAAAAGTTTTTTGAAGGAGTGATCTTATTTCCTTATGATAAGGAACTTCTACTGCAAGCTTATTTATTTTTGAATATTAAAGAGTTGTTTCCCTCGTGCGCTGAATTGCTGTTATTTGAAAAATCTCCAATTTCAGATTATACAGATTTAGGAAAGTGTGATTTTGTCTACCTGACTTTTAAAGGTAGCTTGTATTTAATTGAAACTAAGTTTATTGATACGGAAGCAACAGGAGCTACAGAAAGAAAAAGAAGAAATAAACACAGAAATAAGGTATTTGAGCAAGTTATTACTTTAAAAGGCCGATTTAGTGAATATTGGAATATGAGGCTAGAACAATTAGAGTGTGGGGTTTTCACAACAGATCCAGAAGTTGCTTGGCGAGGAAATGGTGTGAACGTCATATCTAAATCAATATCTATAGATCAGCTCGAAAAATGGCGAAGAAGTTATCACACTAGTGAAAGATTTTTATCTCATCAAGATGCGCCAAAATTTGAGGGGAAGGTTAATTTGAAAAGTTAAGCCTTGACTGAAGAGGCAAGATGTGAAGCAAAAATCCCATTGGATTTTTGCCGTGGAAGTTTCAAATCGCCTAAGCTAAGTAGTCAGATAGAATTAATTCCCCAATGTCATTGCAAAGAGAAGCGAAGGCCCACAATGACTATAAATATTTCTGTCCGACTACTTATCGATTAAATTTGCCAGATAGCTAAGAGCAATTTCACCTTTGTCAAATCATCAGCAACCATAGCCCGGAAAACGTGTCAGATTACTTGAATAAGTACCAAAAGTCTGACAGGAAGATACTAATGAGAATTTGGGCTGCTACTGCTGTGCTAGCTTCCTCTTGGCTAATATCTGGGATTATATGTTCTGAGCCAATCAACGCTACTTCTGTTTTGGTAGAAAATGCCATATCATCCCCTGCGCCAACAAATACAAAACAGATTACTGTTAGCAAAGCTGAGTTTGGGCTGAAGAGAGTTGACTCCAAAGGTAACGTTACCATTTTCCAGACAACAAGAGTGCCACTTCAGCAGGGAAACGCCTACGGATGGCGGATTAAACTCAAAGACTACCAAGGTGAAGTAAAATGGCGCGAAGTATTGCGTTTACCAAAACCTCCAGAAACTTGGGGTACAGATAGCGGTGAAGACTTCTCAATGTCACCAGACGGAATGACATCTGTGACACGGCGCATACAGTCGGCTCCAGAGGGTGTAATTGAGAATTTTTGGACGATTACTCCTGGCGATCCGGTTGGTAAGCATAGGATAGAAGTTTATATTGATGACCGTTTGATAAGTACTTTCGAGTTTGAAATTATCCCAGTTAAGTAGATGTAAAACTAATTCCCTCCTTAAAAGCAATACGCTTGGATTAAGCGCTACTTGTACAAAATCTTGGGTTTTTGAGACGCGATACATCGCCGTCAAGACAAGTGTTTTGGTCTTATCTGAACTGTATTGCCTTAAAAAGGAGGGATAGGGAGTTAAGTCGCTTCTCTACGAGACGCTACGCTATGAGTGAGTACAAGCCTTAATCGCTTTAATTCTTTACGCCAACAATTGATATTTCTCTTGAGCTAGGTTGTAAAGAGGTCGCCAAACTAAACGATTGGTCAACACTACTAACAGAGACATGATCACTGTCGAAGCTAATAATAGTGAGAAATTGCCTGTCGCTGTGGCGTGAGAAATCGTTGCCCCTAATCCAGAAGTACTAATTACTCGCCCTTGAAATGTAACGTACTCACTGACGATACTGGCATTCCAAGCGCCACCAACAGCGCTAATAATTCCTGTAATTAGGTAGGGGAAGATTGCAGGTAAAATTAAGGTTCGCCAACGTTGCAAACGTGAGAGTTTATACACTGAAGCTGCTTCGATTAGGTCTGAGGGAATCGACTGTGCCCCAGCAATGACATTAAACAGGATATACCACATTGTCCCTAGCATCATCAGAGCGATCGCACCAATCTGCAAACCGCCAGCGATGCGGGTTAAACCTAGCAGCAGCACTGGAAATAAGGCTGTTGCTGGCACAGAAGCGGCGATTTGTACTAATGGTTGCAATACTTGAGCCAACCGTCGATTACGACCAATTGCTACTCCTACGGGTACAGTCCACAACAATGATAATATCAAAGCAATTATTACCCGCAACGCCGTTAACATAGCGCCTTTCATCACCTGTTGCCAATCATCCCAACTTAGAGTCCGTAATAGTAGCACGGCTTCCCAAGTACCCCACAGGACAATTAGGCTGAAGCCACTAACAAATATCCAATTTAAAAAACTCGGCAAGTTGAGGTTGCCTTTGGCATTTATAGGTACTGAACGCACGGGGAACGACCGAATTAAACTGTCGTCTAAGGCTGTTTGTAATGGCTGAAAAACGCGATCGCTAATTGCGCGTAAAGTCGGCGATCGCCTGATAGTATCCAATACCCACGATTGGGGTGCATTTTCAGTTTCAATCATCTCTAACTTAAATCTTTCTGCCCAAGCAATCAGTGGTCGCCACACAAAAAAATCAGTTGCCACAATGATCGCAATCAGCAACGCCAAGCCCCAAAATATCGCTTTAAAGTCTCCTTTATTGGCTGCTGTGCCTAAAAAAGAGCCTAATCCTGGTAAACGAAAATCTTTATTCCCTAAAGTAAATGACTCAATGGCAATTAAAAAAAACCAACCTCCAGCCACCGACATTACACTATTCCATACCAAACCAATCACACCAGATGGTAACTCTAATGTCCAAAAGCGTTGCCAAGGATTAAGGCGATAAACCCTTGATGCTTCTAGTAATTCTCGCGGAATACTTTGAAGAGATTGGTAAAAACTAAAAGTCATATTCCAGGTCATGCCAGTAAAAATTAGCAAAATGGCTGCTAGTTCTACACCAATTCTCTGACCCGGAAACAGGGAAATCAAAGCTAGTACTACACCTGGTAAAAAAGACAATACTGGAATCGATTGCAGAATATCCAACATCGGAATTAAAATCCGTTCTGCAATTCGAGAGCGATAAGCAGTATAAGCATACAATAGGGTAAAAATTAGGGAGAAAAAGTAAGCCAGTCCCATACGAATCAAGGTTTGGGCTGTATATCCTGGCAAAGCATTGATGTTTGTAGAAATTGTGAGTTCAGGTTCAAAAGTACCGGTAAATTTAGAAGCAGTTCTAATAATTGCCACAATGAAAGATAAAATTACCAGAATCAGTAATCCATCTTGCCAAGTCCAATTGCTACGTCCTAGAGTTTTATTAGCAGGAGTGAGGGGTCGGGTCATAAACAATTAAAAATTACAAATTACAAATTACAAATGAACAAAGCCATTCATGGTAAATACTGTAAAGGCGTACATCTGCACACCCTTACGAATTAACTACGGCAGCTTGCTCTAAAAATATTTGTCCCGATGGCTCATCGTAGCCGTAGATTTCGGCATAACGACCCCAGTCAACGACGGTTTTTAATTGTCGTTCGGCTTCTTCTGGGCTAAAGTGACTTTCTAGGATATCTAATACCAGTTCTTCTGGAATGCGTTGATTATTTTTCGCTTCGAGAAGACGGTAAATTTGCTGTACCAAGCGAATATTAGCTAATAGTTGCGATCGCATGATTTGTTTGCGTTCATCAATACCACCATTGATAAATTCCTGTCCCACTGGTTTCAAGCTAATATCGCCTTCTGCAAGTTCTACAAAATCCATTAATTTTGCAGCTTCTACAATGGGTAAAATATCATCTACTTCTAATTGCAATTCTTGGGCCAGGCGATATAAGTCTTTTTCTTGACGATCTTCTAAAAGTTCCAAAAGACCCGCAATGGAACCAGTTCGCACAGATGGTAAAGATTGATATTTTGCTGGTGGTGTTGCAGTTTCTACAGAGGTAGTCGTTGGTAGCTCAATTTTTTCTAATTCTGGGTTGGTGATGATTGTATAAACCCGATCTACCAGGGCTTGAAAACTTGGATGTTTGCGATCGCGGTAATGGGGTAAAGTCACAGGTAAGTCAGCCCGAATTCTTCCCGGATTGCGTCCAAGAACAATAATTCGATCCGCCATAATTACCGCTTCTTCAATCCCGTGGGTGACAATGAGAATAGCTTGGGTGGGTATGCGACGTTCTAACCATAAATCTAATAATTCAAACCGCAAGTTTTCTGCCGTTAGCACATCTAATGCCGAAAATGGCTCATCCATACATAACAGTTCTGGTTCTACGGCCAAAGCCCTAGCAAATCCAACTCGCTGACGCATTCCCCCAGAAAGTTCTTTGGGATAGGCATTTTCAAACCCATCCAAACCAATAATATCAATCATTCGTAGCGCCTTTTGCCGTCGAGAATCTGGCGCTTCTCCTTTTGCTTTTAAACCTAGTTCCACATTCTCTAGTACAGTTAACCAAGGATAAAGGGCAAAACTTTGAAAAACAATTGCTACCCCAGGATTTAAACCAACTAGGGGACGGTTATGATATACGACTTCACCTTGACTGGGGGGAATTAACCCAGCAACTATCCGCATTAAAGTAGATTTCCCTGAACCGGAAGGCCCTAGCAATGCAACGATCTCCCCTGGACGTAACTCAAGATTGATATTTTCCAGGATGACAATCTGTTGGCCGTTGGGCTGCTGATAAGATTTGCTGACATTTTTTAGGACGATCAGCTGTTCGGTTGCTGTTTTAAATACCATAACTCTTTCTGTAAGAAAATAATTAAATATAATCTCATGTTGAGGTTATTTTACAGTTAAAGCAGACTAAAAATATTTGATTCCGCCATTTGAACTGTACTGTAGCCTAACGACTCGTTTGCATACTCATGAAATTAGCTACAAGATGGCTAAATGACCCGCTAATCCTAACAGGAGTCAGAAATGATAATTTGGAAAGCATTTAATATGATTGGTATATTGATTTCATGAAATGTTATCTTGGTTGTTTGACAATTTTAGCTCAGAATTTATTACGACAAATCTATTAATTACAGCAATATAATAATTGCATGCCCAAATATTAAAAGGAAGAAATTACTATAACTTGTTCTATAAAACTCATATTTGATTTCTGAAAACATTCTGTACAACTCAAAGAGGCTTCTTGCCTATTGCCTCTTACCTCCTACGCAAATAATTATGGCTACGCTCCCGTGAGGGATACAGAAATCAAAGCGGATTGCCATATTAGATATGTGCATTTGAGTAAATTGGATGAATTGCAGATATTAAATAAACAACCTCTATTATGGCGGTTACAATAGAAGCACCTTATATATTAGAGATATAAATCTGATTCTTGTTGGGTGGCGATCATGAATATAGAGGAATTAAAAAGGCGTTTTGCCGCAGGGGAAAGATATTTTCCAGCCGTCAACTTGAGTAGGAACAGGCTGATTGGAGTTTATTTGCCTGGAATAAATCTATGGGGATCTGACTTGAGTGGAGCTAACCTAGCGAAAGCTAAACTCTGGGGAGCAGATTTGAGTAGAGCTAACTTAGCAAAAGCGAATTTGACTAGAGCTAATTTGAGCGGTGTCAAACTGAATGAAGCCAATCTCCGGGGAGCCAAACTCAACTATGCCAAGTTATATGGAGCGAATCTGACTGGCGCTTACTACGATGAAAGCACTCGGTTTTCTAGAGGTTTTGACCCCATTAGTAGAAATATGCGGAAGGTATGAGTTCTACCAACCTCTCCCTGCTTTGAACTTTCGTTCAAGTCGTCCCTCTCCGAGTCGGCTACGGTGTATATACAAGTCTTTAAGAGTTGCCCCACAAGCTTTTGATACCCCCAATCCCCTTAAAAAAACTAGAACCGCAAAGTTTGCTAGAGAAGTAGTTTCTCAAGAGTTGCCAAGTAAGCTTCAGGATTTCGACGGAATCGTAGTTGTTCAATGCGATTAAGTTGATGTTGGCGTAAATCAGAGCGTAATTGTTGCCAAGTCTGAACACAAACCTGAGCCAAATCCTGGGCTGTAAAAGAATGAAGTGCAGTAGCAATAGCTGAAGCTAACTGGACTGTTCCTCGAATTCCCAGTGATGAAGGAGCGACTTTACGACCAGTACAACGACGTTGTACTGGTCGTAAAACACCAAACACCTGTTCAAGGTCATTATGAGTTCGAGCTAAACCTTCAACCTCGTAACAATGAAAAAGTAACCTTGGCTGCTTCCAATAAAAGAGTGAAAATGGCATAAACCATGAGCAATCCCAGGTAATGCCACTTCAACGGCTTTACGAATTGACTGTACTCATTCCACATTGGCTTGCCGCAATTGGGACAATTCTGTTGCACGCATTCTAGTACTTCAGATGATGTCGCTTTTGGTTGAGGGCTTTTTCTTGCCATTCATACACCACATATTCTATGCGTTCCCTAGTTTGCCTGAATATCTGACCTTCTCTAGCAAACTTTGCAGTTCTAGAAAAAAATAACTTGATTTTTGCAAGAAAGGTGAAGCCAAAAAAACTTGCATAATACTTGATGTCTGAACAATTTTATTGAGTTTACTTCAAAATTTTTCGTCTCACAAGTTCCTCACAATCTATCGATAATTTCATAAATATAAGTTGTCTTTCACTCCTAAAATGAGGTGGGGTTATGAAAACAAAAACATTGTTGTATGGCTTGGCTGGTCTATTAAGCAGTAGTGCGCTCTCTGGATTAGTAATTTTAAATAACGCACAAGCTCAGGTTTCAAACTCAGAACATAATACTCATCACCCATCTACAGAAACTACTCCTCCTCAAAGAGGGATGATGGCTCAGATGGATCAACATTTCATTGAAATAATGGTTGTCCATCACACTCAAGCAATAGAAATGGCTGACATTGCATTAATTCGCGCTAAACACTCAGAAATTAAAAAGTTAGCAGCAGCTATTAAACAAGACCAAAACCTCGAAATTCAGCAAATGAAATCTTGGTACAAGGCATGGTACGGAAAAGAAGTACCTGCAACAGCCATAACTAATCAAGGAATGATGTCAATGCACCAGGGCATGAGTCAACAGATGAACCCAGATATGATGAAAATGCCGATGAACTGCAACATGATGGGTATGAAGGTAGATTTGGCAGCCTTAAAAAATGCACTAGATTTCGACAAAGAATTTATCCGTCAGATGATCCCTCATCATCGCATGGCTGTCATGATGTCGCAGATGGCTACTAAAAAAACTACTAAACCAGAAATTCGTAACTTAGCTCAGTCCATGATTAAAACTCAAACGGCTGAAATTAACCAGATGGAGCAATGGTATCAGGCTTGGTATAAATCCAACCCTGAACAAAGTTGAATTCCAGAGCAGTGATTGAACTTGCATTTTCAGGTTCAGTGCCAACCGATTGGGAAAAGCCTTCAGAACCAGTGGGAATACGCTCATGTCACAAACTTTGTTTGCAGTTTAGCTGGCTTCAGTGCAATCGTAATGTCTTTTCTGGATGATTCACCTGGGCATAAAAATAAATCTTGGCTTGTGTAACAGACGCAGGGCAATCGGAAGACGTGCCCTATGCCTGAGCGCAAGGATTGCATTGAGGCATATACAGGCAATCGCTAATTTTATTTTTTCAAGTGTCACAACCTTTGAAATTGTGGATGGCTACACGGTGAGGAATACAGAGAAGCTGAAACGAATCGATGAAAAGCTCAATTACCAGCAGACTGAGATGCATTCAAAACTGATGTCCTAAAAAGATGAAAGGAATTTTACTCAGTTATCGATGTAAAAACATAGAGGTGAAGGAATCATGTTCATTTTCAAGATTTTGAGCGCACTCCTAACTAATATTGTCATCTTCGGTGGTTTACTATTCTTGCCAGCAGGGACGTTAAACTGGTGGCGTGCCTGGGTGTTTCTTGGTGTTGTTGTTGTTGGCACTGTGGCGACGATGATTGGTGTCTTCCAAGAGGATGACGATTTATTAAAGGAACGCCTCAAACCACCCATTCAAGAGTCGCAACCCCTTGCTGACAAAATTATCGCCACTTTACTGATCGCAACATTCCTGGGTGTAATTGCCTTCATTCCCTTAGATGTGTTCCGATTTCACTTGTTTGCTCAACCAAGCGCGATCGCTTCGATATTGGGATTGGTCTTGTATGTCATTGGTTGGTGTATTATCTCTCTGTCCTTTAAAGTAAATACCTTTGCGGCAACTGCGGTAAAACATCAGGTAGACCGACAACAAACAGTGATTGATACGGGAGTTTACAGCGTTGTGCGACATCCCATGTATGCAGGTACGGTTCTGGTGATGGTTGGTATGTCCCTGTGGTTAGAATCCTATGCAGCAGCTTTGCTAGCGATCATTCCACTTACAATCCTGGTTGTCCGAATTCAATTTGAGGAGCAATTTTTGCGGCAAGAATTAAAGGGCTACGATATCTACACCCAAAAAATCAAGTATAAGTTATTACCGTTTTTCTGGTAAGTGGTGAATGCTGGAATTATTATTGTTTTCTCAACTTTGAAAAAGACCAAGCTGCCATAAAGAACTGCATTTGGAATACTTCCAACACCCCTGATGGTGCCAGTATGACCTTTAGTCACTTCCACCCCAAGTCCAGGCAGGATTGCCATTCTTGAAACTGTTGTTTAGCACGATTAGAGGATAATTATTCGGATCGGAGCCACCAGCCAAATCTAACATGAAGTAAACCTTACCTTTAACGAAGTGCATCCGTAATTAATTCTCTTATGTCACTCTCGGAAAGTAATAATCGAAGCAAGATTCTGAAACTTGATCCAATCTAGCTTTGAGCATTTCTTTTCTAACAGTAACTAAAATTTATAGCCAAGAGCTTAAAACTAAAGCTCTGAAAGGCTTTCAGCAATAGGCTTCTCCCAAACTGACAAAACAGGGTTAAAATCGGGGGCTTCAGACCATTATTCATCCACCAGTCGCACAGGAGTTCATTCTGACTCCTGGCGACTGACGCATATATTCTTCTTTGGTGAATCATGGTCAAACATCTACCAATAGGGGAGCGATGCGATTTTGTTAGATCCCACTTTAATTCTCAGTTACAGAGCTATATTCTCAATAAAAACAGTTATTTGGCTGCGAGCGCACCCCTAAATAAGTGATTTAGAACCTTAATTTTAAGCACCTCACAAAATTGCATTGCTCCCCTTCATCAACCTGACTTTTCCCGTTAAGTCTTGAAATGCTTACTGGCAAAGGATTCAAGAAACAGCGCAGCATATACGGTACAGTAATTAAAATTCGGTGCTAAAGGTGACAAGCAATGCTGGACTGGTGGGAAAAAAATTTTGCGACCTGTGAGTTAGGCGATCACCGAATATTTAACCAGCGCTAACTTTGGATTGAACATCGGCAATTTTGAAATGGACTTTAGTGATGGTGAAATAAGTTACAAAACGAGTATTGATGTCACTTATGAACCTATTACCTTTGGTTTGATTGAGCCTTTGGTAAAAGCTAGCTTTGTTGCTATGGATGACTATCTGCAAGGTATCCAATCTGTAATTGCAGGAGAAGCAACTCCTAGTGAAGCAATTGAAGAAACAAATAAAAGAATTAAGGAAGAAGACAGCTACGATTTGCTGATATAAGTGTGATCGCTCTTATACAGATTGTCTTGCAAGTCAAAGCTCCAAGTGATCGCAAGTCCTTTTATTGACCGTGCAACCCTTATGCCCTCTGTCAAGAATTGATCAATGTAAAAACCATTAATAAGCTATGTCAATTCTTAAAAGAAGCGTTCCACTAAATAAGCCGCATATTCCATACCATAAGGTACGCTCACCCCAGCAGTCATTTCATTAGCAAAGTAGGTGTTTTGATTACCTTG